>JAJXTM010000072.1 GCA_021783875.1 Bacteroidota bacterium | reverse complement strand
TAAGTTGTCAATTACTTTTCCAGCGCCTCTGACAACTGCTGTTAAAGGATCTTCTGCTACATGTACCGGAAGGTTCGTCTCCATTCTAATTCTTTCATCAAGTCCTTTTAATAGTGCCCCTCCGCCCGTTAACATTACCCCTCTGTCTAGGATGTCTGCTGATAATTCGGGAGGTGTTCTCTCTAATGATTGACGCACTGCATCCACTATCTGTCCGACCGCTTCATTTAAAGCTTCACGAATTTCAACTGAGCTGACTTCAGTTGTTTTTGGTATTCCGCCGACTAAATCTCTTCCTTTAACCTGAATAGTTATTTCTTCTTTCAAAGGGACTGCAGATCCTACTTCGCACTTAATCGCTTCAGCAGTTCTTTCACCAATTAATATATTGTGATTTTTTTTGAAAAATTGCATTATAGCATAGTTCATTTCATCTCCGGCAATTCGGATTGATTCTTCATTTACAATTCCTGATAATGCAATTACAGCAATCTCAGTTGTTCCGCCACCGATATCAATAATCATATTCCCAACGGGAGCTTCAACATCTATTCCAATTCCAATTGCCGCTGCCATTGGTTCTGCAATTAAATGTACCTCTTTTGCTCCAGCATGCTCAGCACTGTCTCTTACTGCTCTTTTTTCCACTTCTGTAACTCCGCTCGGGACTGCTACTACAATTCGTCTGCTTGTTATTGCTCCGGCTGATTTTACGTTTTTAATAAATGCCCTTATCATTCCCTCAGCAATTTCAAAATCTGCTATTACACCATCACGCATCGGGCGAGTAACCCTTATATCTTTATGTTCTCTTCCTTGCATCTCTTTAGCTTTGTTGCCTAGTGCAATAATCTTTTTTGTATTCTTATCGAAAGCAACAATTGAAGGTTCGTTAAGTACTATACCTTTACCTTTAACATAGATTAGTGTGTTTGCCGTGCCCAAATCCATAGCGATATCGGCTGAGAAAAAATCAAATAAACCCATAAGTCCTCTTAATGTTTAAAGTGTCTAATTCCTGTAAAAACCATTGAAATTCCATTAGCATTTGCAGCTTCGATAACTTCATTATCTCGAACTGATCCACCTGGTTGGATCACTGAAATTGCTCCGCATTTAATAATTTCTAATAACCCATCCGAAAAGGGGAAAAATGCATCAGAAGCAGCAACTGAGTGGTCCAAACTTAATCCATGTTCTTTAGCTTTCATATTAGCAATTTTAACTGAATCTATTCGAGACATTTGTCCGGCTCCTACTCCTAGAGTAGCTCTGTCTTTTGCAAAAACTATTGCATTAGACTTTGTATGTTTAGCTACTGTCCAAGCAAAATATAAATCTTCTAAGTCATTTTCATCAGGTTTTTTATTTGTCACAATATTAATTAAATCCTTATTCAATGTTTGGCTGTCGGAGTCTTGAATTATGATTCCTCCCGGTATATCCTTGTATGAAGAATGTTTTTCACTAATATTATTTAATTGCCGTAGTAGTCTACGGTCTTTTTTCTTTGATAATATTTGAATTGCTTCTTCCGTATAAGAGGGAGCGCAAACAATTTCCAAAAAAATTTCATTTAACTTTAGTGCAAGTTTACCATCAATATTGGAATTAAAAATTACAATTCCGCCGAATGCCGAAACTGGATCACATTTCAATGCTTTTAAATAAGCTTCATAGGGGTCTTTATCAATTGCTGCACCAGCTGGATTTTGATGTTTTATAATTACACATGAGTTATCTCCTAGATCTTCAGCTAACTCAACTCCTGCTATTAAATCAAGAATATTGTTATAAGAAATTTCTTTTCCGTGAAATACTTCAAAGTATTCTCCAAATTTACCATAAAGAGATGACAATTGATGAGGATTCTCACCATAGCGCAAAATCTTTTCTTTTGGTAAATTTACTCTAAAATGTGTAGGCTCGAGCGAAAATTTCTTTTCTAAAAAATTTGCAATATAAGTATCGTATAATGAAGTGTGTGAAAAAGCGTCAATAGATAATTTAGTTCTTGTCTCCAAACTTATATCCCCATTATTTAATTCTTCTATAAAAGAATCGTATTGGGAAGGGCTGGTCAATACTGATACAAATTTATAATTTTTAGCGGATGCACGAATTAAACTAGGTCCGCCTATATCAATATTTTCAATAATTTCTTCAAGAGTAGAAGAAGAATTTGATGCAACTTTTACAAATGGGTAAAGATTAACGCATACGATGTCAATAGGAGAAATATAATTAGTTTCAGCTTGAATTTTATCCTCTTCATTATCTCGGCGGAAAAGAATACCTCCAAAAATTTTTGGATGAAGGGTTTTAACCCGACCGTCAAAAATTTCCGGAAATCCCGTAAAACTTGAAATTTCAGTAACTGATAGCTTAGATTGTAATAAAATTTTGGCTGTGTTGCCAGTTGCAAGAATTTGGTAATCCAACATTATTAATGATTTAGCTAAATCAATTATTTTATTTTTATCTGAAACACTTAATAATGCTAACTTTTTCATTGAAATTCCGTTGAATTAAACTATATGCAATTCAATTAATTAAAACTCTTTTTCCGATTATTTTAATTTTTCCTTCAGAAAAACTTTTTATAACATTCGGTAGAATATTATGCTCAATTTTCAAAACTTTCTCAGCAATTTCTTCAGGAGATTTACAATCGGAAATATCAACGCATTGCTGCGCTATAATAGTTCCTGTATCAAAAGTTTCGTCAACAAAATGAACTGTTGCACCGGAAATTTTTGCGGAAGATTCAAAAACTGCTTTGTGAACATTTTTTCCATACATCCCTTTCCCGCCGAAAGAAGGCAATAATGCCGGATGTATATTTATAATTTTCCCCTTAAAATTTAGAATAAATTTTGCCGGAATTAATTTTAGAAATCCGGCTAATACAACTAAGTCAACAGTATATTGTTGTAATGCTGTGATCAATTCATCGTAAGATATAAACCCTGGTTTATCTCCTACACTAAAAGTATTGATAGAATTTTTTCTTGCAGTATCAAAAGCTTGGCAGTCAAATTTATCGCTTATAACTGCAATTACTTTTACCGATTCCTTCAATTCTTTAGAATTTAGAATAGCCTGAAGATTTGAACCGCGACCTGAAACAAATACGATTATATTCACAAAAAAAGTTTAATAGAATATTAAAAATTAGTTAAATACTAAAATATTGTCAATGCAATATACTTTTAATTTAATGGTATAGTCCAAAATTTATTTTAATGAAAGTGCAAACAATAAATTTTGCAATTTCTTTTGATAGTCAAAGTCAGAATATTTTGATGCCTCTTGAATAAAATTTTCCATTTCTTTCACATTCCGCAATTTCTTACATGCTCTAGCAGCATAATAACATGCAAAAGGTTTTATCCATCTTTCTTCATCAGAATTGAGCACTTTAGCAGTCATTGCGAAGCTGAGAGACTCATCATATTTACCCATATAATAAGATGCATCGCTAAGATATAAATAAACTTCAGCTTTTAATCGGTCGGTTTTAATGCTCTCAAGTAAATAAGATAAAGAATCAAAAGCCGATTTATATTTCGCATCTTCTATTAAATTTTCATCTTTAATTGCATCAATTTCAGTAAAAGCTAATGTTCGGTTAGTATAAATCTCTCCCTTTCTTTTAGCGTAAATATCATCTTCTAAATCCATATTGCCCTGGTTTGTCAATTTATAATATTTTATCGCCTCTGCTCTGTTGCCAGTTATTTCTAAGGATAACGCTAATCTGAAAGCAGCAATTCCCTTATAATCATTTACTAAAGTTGAATTGAGAAAATTTAAATAATAGACTTCAGCTGAGTCAAATTGATTTTCCTTAAAGAAAACATCGCCTTTTAGAAATTCTGAGTAAGATATTAGCTGGTTAAAATCATGATTGTCTTTTCTTAAAATACTATTAAGAGTTTTATCAGCACCCCTTAAGTTGTGCTCTTTAATTTCAAGAACTGCATAAGTGTAATTAAATAAAATATTATTTGGATATCGATAGATTAGGTTCTTTAAATACTTTGACGATGTATTATAGTCTGCAAAAAAGTCTGAAAGTATTTGAGCCAAATAATATTGCGCTTCAACCTTTGAAAGGTTTCCCTTAAAAGCTGCTAGTCTTATATATTTTAATCCAGCTTCAATATTCCCTTGAATACCGGCAAGATTTAATGTCCATTTAAACGCATTTGGAATTTGACCGATAGCAAAATTATATAGACCTAGACCCAGGTAGGCATCATATATTAAAGAATCTTTTTTAAGAGTTTCGCTAAGATAGGTATAGGATTTCTTACTAGCCCAAACAGCATCTAAAAATTTTTGTGCCTTTATAAAAGCTATAGCTCGATAGTTATAAGAAGCTCCTAAAGTATATAGAATCTCAATATTTTTTGGGTGCTGATCCAATATTTCCTTCGCAATAGAAATCGAAGAATCTGAATATAAAATAAAATCTTTAAAATCACTTTCGTTCTGATTGCTAAGATATTTCCATAAATAAATGCCTGATTCATAATGATATCCTCGAGGATCATTCGGAAATCGTTCAATTATATTATGAAAAACTTCTTCAGATTTATCCCATTTAAAATCATACTCATATTCTAATCCTTTTTTCACTAACTTGGTTATAACAGGTTGTGCCAAGGTCTCAATGTTAATCAAAAGGAATAAAGTAATTATTGCTGGAATCTTAATAATAGAAATAAAATATTTAATTCCTATCTTCAAGTACAGGTTCATGTTTTTCATTCTAATTATAATTTGTGAAAAAAGAATTATTTGTGAGCGTTAAATTCGGAATATTCAAAAGCCGCTTTTACAAATTCTCTGAATAATGGGTGTGCTTTTGTTGCCCTTGATTTCAATTCTGGATGAAACTGACAACCAACAAACCAAGGGTGAGTAGGGATTTCTATTATTTCTACCAACTCTTTGTCAGGTGATAGTCCGCTTAAGATCATTCCATTATCGGTTAGTATAGATCTATATTTATTATTAACCTCATAACGATGTCTATGCCTTTCAGAAATAAAATCGGATTTGTATGCTTCCATTGCTTTTGAATCTTTTTCGATTATACATGGATATGCACCAAGCCTCATAGTAGCGCCCATATTTTTAATATTCTTTTGATCTGGCATTAAGTCAATTACGCTAAATTTATTAATCTTAAACTCTGAACTATGGGCCTTCTTCAGCCCGCAGACATTTCGCGCAAACTCAATTACAGCACACTGTAAACCAAGGCAAATTCCGAAAAAAGGGATATTATTTTCTCTTGCATAAGTCACTGCATTAATTTTGCCTTCAATTCCCCTTTCCCCAAAACCTCCGGGTACAAGTATTCCGCTAACACCCCCTAATAATTCAGCAGGATCTTTTCCCTCCAATAATTCAGCATTGATATCTCGTACCTTAACCTTAACTCCGTTTTCAGCACCAGCATGGATAAATGATTCCATAATGCTTTTATAGGCATCCATGTGTTCAATATATTTACCGCAAACTGCTATTTCAACAACTTTCGTAGAATTTTTGATATTTTGGACTAAATTATCCCATACTTCAAGTTTTATTTTTCTTTCGGGTAAATGTAGCCTTTTTAATACTATTTGATCTAATTTTTCCTTATAAAGTACCAATGGTACTTCATAAATTGATGAACAATCATAAGCTGAAATTACTGATTTGGTATCTACATTGCAGAAGAGAGCAATTTTATCACGAATATCTTTTGCAATTTTTTTTTCTGATCTGCAAATTAATACATCGGGCTGTATGCCAAGCTCTAGTAAATTCTTTACACTATGCTGTGTAGGTTTTGTTTTAACTTCTCCCGCAGATGCAATGTACGGTACTAAAGTTACATGAATATTCATAGTATTTTTCCTGCCAAATTGAAGCATAAGCTGACGCATCGCTTCAATAAAGGGAAGACTTTCAATATCGCCTACGGTTCCTCCAATTTCACTAATAATGACATCATATTCTCCTAACTCAGCAAGCTTTGTCATTCTATGTTTAATTTCATCTGTAATGTGAGGAATGACCTGCACAGTAGCGCCAAGGAAATCACCTCGCCGTTCTTTATTGATTACTTCATAATATATTTGACCGGTTGTAGTATTGTTTGCTTTTGACATATTGACATCTAAAAAGCGCTCGTAATGGCCTAAGTCAAGATCAGACTCGGCACCATCATCAGTGACATAAACTTCACCATGCTGAAAAGGATTCATTGTGCCTGGATCAACATTAATGTATGGGTCAAATTTTTGAATTGTAACCTTAAAGCCGCGTTGTTTTAAAAGTAATCCTAATGATGAAGCAGTTATTCCTTTACCTAAAGAAGAAACAACACCTCCAGTAACGAATATAAATTTTGTTTTTAATTTTGAAGCCATAATTCTAATATATTAAAAAGAGTAAAAAATTGGAAATAATATAATTTTAATCTCATACTATGAGATAAATTTTTTAATAAAATTGGAAGTAACTGATTTTGGTCTAATCAATGGAGCGTTCAAGGCTCTATTAATGACAGACTGAGCAGTTAAACCTAAACTTCTTGAAACAGCAAAAACAACAGTGTAATAAGAAAATTCCTTTATACCATAATAATATAGCATCGAGCCAGAAGCAGCATCAACATTTGGCCATGGATTTTTTATTTTTTCAACTTTTTTCAATTCGTTTGGTACTATATCAAATAACCTTGATACAGTTAAAAAAATTGGGTCTTCAGGGAAATGCAATTTCCCGAATTGCAAAAATCCTTCAAACCTAGGGTCAGTAACTCTTAAAACAGCGTGCCCATATCCAGGAATTACTTTCCCTGCTTTTAAAGTATCCCAAACGATATCTTTCAACTGATCAATCGAAGGAGTTTGTCCATATTTTTCCATTATTTCAAGTATCCATTTTAGGCATTCCTGGTTTGCCAAACCATGAAGTGGACCGGCAAGTCCATTAAATCCCCCTGATAAAGAATAATAAAGATCCGAAAGAGCTGAGCTTATTGTTAGATTTGTTAAAGCACTTACATTCCCTCCTTCATGATCTGAATGTGCTACCAAATACATTCTCATTAAATCTTTGAACTCATCTGTTTTATTTTTACCTAATCCCAGCATGTGGACATAATCACTAGTTAAATCCATCTCTGCTTCCGGTAGAATAATCTCTCCTTTGTTAAATCTCATTCGATAAATACCAGCAGCAATTGCAGGTAATTTCGAAACAATATTTAAACCGTCTTCTAGGGTAGCTTTCCAGTAATCCTCTTTGCGCATTCCTCGATCATATTGTTTTGAAAAAATTGATTCTCTTTGTAAAACTAATATTGCAGTATTTAACATAGTCATTGGGTGAGAATCATGAGGCATTGCCTTTAAAACATCCCAAACATATTGCGGAACAATTTTCCTTTTTTTAATTTCAGCACTAAATTCATTTAGTTCATTTGAATCAGGAAGTTCAGATGTTAAAAGAAGAAAAAATATTTCTTCGGGTGTTTTATTTAATAAATCTTTAAGCGGTTTTTCTCTTATTATTAAACCTTGATCCTGAGGAACTCTCGAAGTATCACAAATAATGGAGCTGACTCCTCTCATTCCGCCATAGGCTTGAGCTACCGTTACTTCCGACAAGACCTTGGTTCCTCCTTTTTCAATAATAGAACTCTCCTCTTTTCGCCATTCAATTATTTTCTTGGATAAAATATCAAAAATTGTAGACATTTGAAGCACCTTAATTCATATATTTGTTGAAGGGTAAAAAATACTTGGGCTTAAATTTAGTGGATTTTTAAGTGGGATTCAATAATATTAATAAGTTAAATAAAATTAATGTTTAATATTTAAAGAAACAGCAATTTTAAGTTAAACTTAATATATCATTAACCTTGTCTTATAACCATAAATATATTAATAATATTTACTCTTTTATTAATCCTTAAAAATACAAAATATTCAATACCTATTTTCGGATATGGTTTTAATCATTCAAAAGGAATAATTTTACCAAAGTAAATAAATATATTCCATATTCTTTTTATAAAAGAAAGAGTCTAATTGAGTAAAAATATAAATATTCATTTATACATTTTTATATTGTTGCTATCTTTTAAACCTATTTTTATAATGGGGCAGGATTCTACTAGAAGTTTGGCTTTTAAAAATAATAATTGGGAATCATATCCAAGTATTTTTTATCGACCAAATTTAAGCTATCAACTTTGGCAGCATTTTAAATTGATTCAGGATGCAAATGAGGGAGATGCCATGGCAGAGCATGAATTAGGAATTCGCTATTTATTAGGAGAAGGGTTTACAAGGGATACTAATCAAGCAGCTTTTTGGATAGGCAAAGCAGCTAAGCAAAAGTTAACGGGGGCATGCTTTAATTATGGTATTTTACTAAATAATGGGTGGGGAGTTGAATGGAATCCATTTAAAGCTTTTGATTATTTTTTAGAGGCTGCTAAAGATGATATGCCACAGGCGGAATATTTAGTCGGATTAAGTTATACCGACAATCTAATTGTCAAAAGGAATTGGTCGAAATCATATTTTTGGCTCCAAAAATCTGCCAAGTATGGATTTGTTCCGGCTCAAGATGCAATTAAGGAGTTATTGAAAAGAATACCGGCATCCTCTATTGATACGACCGATACATCATCTAATGTTGTAAAAAATAATTTTAATTCAAATAACCCCGACAGCAATGTGTTATCATCAAGTACAGGCCTAGTCTTTATAGATTTTAGTACCGTAAAAGATACAATGCAGCAGGTTACGGACAGAATTATTATTGAAGACATTCTTCATCAAGGCAATGATAGTCTGGCTAAAGCTCTTAATATTTCATTCAATAATGATTCTTCTCTTAGTTTTAAAGATAGCGGGTTGGTAATTTTAAAATCTTTTGCTGAAAACGGAAGTCCTGAAGCCTTAACTCTTCTGGGTAAATTATATGAAGAAGGTATCTATTTTAAAAAGGATTTAATACTTTCATCTGAATATTACATAAGAGCAGCAAAACTTGATTCACCCAGGGCACCATTTTTACTCTGGAAGGAAACGCATACCGAAAATTATTTCCAAAGATTAAAGGTCCTAATTCAGAAAAATGACCCAAGGGCAATGTTTGTTTGGTATGGACTATTTTCATTGGAAATTGATAATCAAATTACTCCGCAACAAGCGGAAAAATTTTTAACCGAATCAGCATCACTTAATTTTATACCTTCTTTAAATGAACTCGGGATTGATTATTACACCGGTAAGATATTCCCTAAAAATATAACTAAAGCAGAGCAAATTTTAATAGCCTCTCAAAACCTTGGCAGCATAGAGGCAAAAATACAGCTGGCCATTATGAATTTATTCAGGAATAGCGGAAATAATGATAAGACAATAGATATTAAATTCTTGGAGCAATATTCTGAAAAGGGATCTGTTTTAGCTCAGGCAGGACTAGGTTATTGCTATGAAAATGGCATATCTGTAAAAACAAACTATGGGCTGGCAGCAAAGTATTTACGCTTTGCGGCACAAAGAGGTAGCCAATTCGCTTATAATTCACTAAAAAAGATGTACAATGAAATTCGGCCAAATAATCCTGAATTCACTATAAGTGAATAAAATGAAAAACCTTATAGATTTATGAAATTAAACACTTTCAATAAACTTTTTTTTTGTATAAGCAATTGGAACCTGAACATTCTGTAGAATTATGAGTCCTGCAAGAAAAAAGGCACCGATTGCAAGGATGGCGAATCTTTGGTTTGAAATATCTGCTACAATTCCGTAAACAAGCGGACCCAGCACGGCGGAAGATTTCCCGAACAATCCATCATAAAATCCAAAGAACTCTGCTTCTCTAGATTCAGGCGTTAATAATGCCATCAAACTGCGGCTACATGATTGTGAAGATCCAATTGAGAGACCTGCCAATAATCCAACTATATAAAACTCTATAATTGTTGTGTCAAAATAAGCACCTGTAATTACTATTAACCAAATTATTAAGGTGATAGTAATTGTTTTCTTTGGACCGATATGATCTGATATTATCCCAAATATAAAGGCACCAAAAATCGCAGTGCTTTGAACGATGATGAAAAAATAAATAACCTGAGCATCAGTCATTTTCAATAAACTTGATGCGAAAATTGAAGCAAAAGCAATAATAGTAATTATAGCATCGTTATATAAAAAAAATGCCAGTAAAAATCTTGCTATCGGGGGATGCTTTTTAAAAATGAATATTGCCTTTAGAGTCTCTAAGCTGTTATTTATTCCGGTTTTTATCAGATTGTTATTTATCTTATTTGAAATCTTTGGTTCGCTTATAAAGAAGAACATCGGAATGGCAAAAACTAAAAAAAAGACTGCAGCTACAACAAAAGAAAGTCTAATATAAAAATAATAATCCTGTGAGGATGAAGAAGGTAGAAGTAATTTAATTATTAATAATACTGTCAAGGCTCCCATATAGCCCATAGCAAAACCATAACCTGAGACTCTGCCGAAATTTTTTTCTTCAGTTATATTGGTGAGAAATGCGTCATAGAATACAGCTCCTCCTTCGTATCCTATGTTAGCAATAATAAAAAGTATTATCCCCATTAGTATATCACCCTGCTTTACGAAAAACATTAAAGCAGTGCATATAATTGTAACCCCAGTAAAAATAAGTAGAAATCTTTTCCTATTTCTTGACGCATCTGCTATCGAACCGAGTGGCGGACTAAGAAAGGCAGTAATTATCATTGAAATGCTTACTGCTAAACCCCAAAGCCAAACTTTACCGCCAGTTACGTAACTTGAAAAATACTTTGAATAGATAACAGTTATTATAATTACTGAAA
>JAJXTM010000071.1 GCA_021783875.1 Bacteroidota bacterium | reverse complement strand
TACAAACACTTGTCAATGAGTTCAAAGATAAGGGATCTTATAACATAAGCTTCAATGCTTCAGTTATTCCCAGCGGCATTTACTTCTACCAGCTACAAACAGGTAACTATATTTCTACTAAAAAAATGATTTTACTTAAATAATTTAACAGGTTATAGTTAAAAATATAAATGCCCGGCAATTTTCGAACATTTTTTTTTGAGACCTTCTTTTCTAATTTACCGGTAAACTTTTTAATGAGTCTCCGTTGAGAGCAAAAAGGTTCTAGCCCACGTCCATTTACTAGTTGATATAGTTTCTATCTTTAGATATATTGTTTTTATAAAATAATTTTGTTCTTAAACGAAAGCTCATGAAGAAAATTAAATATCTAAAGAACCCGGGATTTAGTTTGATCTGGATTTTATTTATCTGGATTGTATTGTTCGAATTCATTTTACCTTCAAATAATTTTTTACCCAAACCTTCAATTGTACTTTTATCCTTTTCTGCCCTTGAAGGTGTCTACCACCTTTGGATTAATCTGTCAATCTCAATTTCCGAATTATATTTTTCTTTGATTATTTCATACCTTATTACAAAAATATTATGTGAAAACTTTTCATGGTTCCATTTCGTCTTTAATATCGCTGGCTCTATTCATAAATTATTTAATTATGTGCCTGTAATTATTTTTGGAATATTTTTGGTATTGTGGTTCCCAAATTCAAATTATACAGGATTTGTTTTTGTTTTTCTTATATCCTTAATATCAATGCTGATAAAAACTAAAGATGGATCTCTAAAAATTAAAAAAGAATATTTCGATGCATCAATTTCAATCGGTGCAGATCAAAAAATGATTTCGAAAAATGTAATTTGGAAGTCAGTTCAACCTATTTTATTGGACTATATGACGGAAATTCACATTTACCTTTGGATAAGCTTAATATTATTTGAATTTATTAACGGTAGTTTTGGTCTCGGTGCAATTTTTAAAATTGCTTTGAAATATAAAGATTTATCAGCTCTTTTTTCAATATCCATTATAACTGGACTTCTGATCTTTCTAGGTTTTAACATTATAAAATTTATTAGAAATAAATTTATTCACTGGAGTAATATTTGAGCGAATCAAATTTAATTCTCGAAGTAAGAAACATTTCAAAATCCTTTCATGGTCTTGCAGGCTCAAAGATTATTGTCCTTGATGGAATCAATCTAAAAATTGATTTTGAGAACAATAAGGGAAAAATTAATACAATAGTATCACCGCCTAAATCGGGAAAGAGTACTCTACTAAAAATTATTTCTGCAATTGAAATGCCTACCGCCGGAGATGTCATTTTATATGGAAATAAATATTCTAATCCTGATGGCTCAATTGCTCTTATTCCTGAGAAAGCATCCTCTTTCCCATGGATGAATGTTAAACAAAATGTTGAATTCGGTCTAAATATTAAAAATTATATACCGGAGATTTTAAGAAAAAAAAGGGAAGAGCTAATCTCATTTGTGGGTCTAGAAGGATACGAAGAGCATTTCCCTCATGAAAAAGACTCCGGATTCAGATTTCGTATTTCACTTGCAAGAGCTCTTGCCGTTGAACCTAAAATAATCCTCTTAGATAATCCTTTTCATAATCTTGGAAAGGAAACTAAGACTGAGTTGTACTCATTGATCGAAAAAGTAAAAAACCAATATAAAATGAATTTTATTTTAGCTACAGCAAATGTTAATGAATCTATCCTTCTATCTGATAATATATTTTTAATGAAGAAAAACCCTTCAGAAATAGTCCGCGAAATTCATATTGATGACCAAACCAAAAATAATCTTGATGCAGATAAGTATAATTCCCTTAAGTCTGAAATTGAAAAGTCATTCGGGAAACATGAAGAATTTTTTAACCTTTCATAATTATTTTATAGCAATAATATTTAATATCTAGAGTTATGAAAAATAAAATTGATGAGCTATTAAAGAAAAAAGAAAAAGCTAAGCTCGGCGGCGGTCAGGAAAAAATTGATAGCCAGCATGCTAAAGGGAAATTAAGTGCTCGTGAACGAGTCGAACTTTTAGTTGACGAAGGTAGTTTTGAAGAAATAGATATTTTTGTTAAACATAGGGCTTCCGACTTTGGCTTGAATAAACAGCATTTTGCCGGAGATGGAGTAATCACTGGTTTTGCAAAAATTGACGGTAGACCGATTGCTTTATATAGCCAGGATTTTACGGTCTTTGGCGGTTCTTTATCGGAAGCCCATGCGGAAAAAATCGTTAAAATAATGGATACCGCAATGAAACTTGGTATTCCAATTATCGGTTTAAATGATTCTGGAGGCGCTCGCATTCAGGAAGGTGTTGTCAGTCTTGGAGGATATGCCGATATATTTCTGCGAAATACATTGGCTTCAGGAGTAGTTCCTCAGATATCTGTTATTTTAGGACCTTGCGCTGGCGGCGCAGTTTATTCTCCTGCAATAACTGATTTTGTATTTATGGTCAAAAACTCTAGTTATATGTTTGTTACAGGCCCTAATGTTGTCAAAACTGTTACTCATGAAGAAGTTAGCTTCGAAGATTTGGGCGGCGCTGAAACCCATGCTTCTAAAAGCGGTGTTGCTCATTTCATTTTTGATAACGAAGTGGAAACATTATTGAATGTCCGCCGGTTAATCAATTTCCTTCCTCTTAATTTTAGGGATAAATGCCCTGAATTAGACTTTAATTTTAAATCAATTAAACGCGAAGAAAAATTTAATGATATTATCCCTGATAATCCGAATAAACCTTATGACATGAAAAAGATTATTGAACTTCTTGTTGACCAAAATGATTTTTTTGAAGTTCATTCCGGTTTCGCAGAAAATATTATTGTCGGTTTTGCAAAAATGGGAGGAATGTCAATAGGTATTATCGCTAATCAACCTGAAGTGCTTGCCGGAGTTTTGGATATTAACGCTTCTGTTAAATCTGCTCGTTTTGTCAGGTTCTGCGATGCGTTTAATATTCCTTTACTTGTTCTTGAAGATGTCCCGGGCTTTTTGCCCGGCACAGAGCAAGAATGGGGTGGCATAATTCGCCATGGCGCTAAATTATTATATGCTTTTGCTGAGGCCACTGTTCCAAAAATTACCCTAATTACCAGAAAAGCCTATGGCGGAGCTTATGATGTAATGAATTCTAAACACATCAGAGGCGATTTTAATTATGCCTGGCCGTCCGCTGAAATTGCTGTTATGGGACCTAAAGGGGCTGTGGAAATTATTTTTAAGAAGGAAATTGCAAATTCTCCAAACCCCGATGAAGAACTGGATAATAAATTAGCTGAATATATTGAAAAATTTGCAAACCCCTATATTGCTGCTGAACGTGGCTATATTGACGAAATAATTGATCCTGCTGACAGCCGAATCAAATTAATTAAGACATTTCAATTGCTTAAAACTAAGGTTGATAATAATCCCAAGAAGAAACATGGAAATATTCCATTGTAAATATCCAAAACTCTGACTTCTTGGAAATATTTAAAAAATCATACTTTATAACATTTTTTACTTGATAAATTATAAAAGAGAAATTATATTGTAATGTAAATTAAAAAAATATGGAGAACGCATGAAACAAATGTTAATTACGTTTTTTGCAATTTCTTTAATGGCACTGTTATCTTTTTCTTGCAGCGCCAATAAAGAAACCGCAAAAACTGAAAACACTCAAATTGAAAAAAATGATACGCAAAAAGTGGGGATAGTCTCTGAAATGTTGGAGCAAGCACGCCAATTTTATGTGACTGCTTTAGCTAAAGAAGAGAAAAATAGTACTACTGAAACTGTTGCAAATTATGAATCTGCCTTAAGAATCATTAATAATCTAAGCTATTATCCCGGTATCGAACAAAATGAAGCCTATATGGAGCTTCAAAAATCAATTATTGATGATTATAAAAAATATGTTGACGGCTTACCTGAACTCCCAAGCAACGTTTCATTTGCAGCCTTGGAAGAATGGATGGGAAAATCACTTCCTGAAATTAAAGGAAATGCGGACAAAAATAAATCAGTGGTTACCCAAAAAGTTCCTGTCGCTTCCGAAATGCCCCTGGTTACTAATTCTTACGTCGATCAGTGGATCGATTATTTTACGGGTAGAGGCAGGGATCATATGCAGCTATGGATTCAAAGATCCGGTAGATATTTCCCGATGATGAAGAAGATATTTCAGCAGGAAGGCTTACCTCAGGAATTAGTATATTTGAGTATGGTTGAAAGCGGTCTTAATCCTACTGCTAGATCTTGGGCAAATGCGGTCGGACTTTGGCAGTTTATTAAATCTACCGGGCGCCTTTATGGTCTTGAATCGGATTTTTATTATGACGAAAGAAGAGACCCTGAAAAAGCTACTTTAGCAGCCGCTAAGCATCTAAAAGATTTATATAACGATTTGGGCGACTGGTATCTTGCTTTGGCGGCTTATAACGCTGGCGAAGGAAGAATTACTAGAGCAATTAGCAGATCTGGTGCAAATGATTTCTGGGATTCTAGAGAATATCTGCCCAAAGAAACCAGAAGCTATGTCCCCCAATTCATTGCTGTTAGTCTAATTGCGATGAATCCTAAAAAATATGGCTTCTCTACTGATAATATGGATAAACCGTTTGATTATACCACCTATAAAATTAATGGCGCTATTGATTTGAACTTTTTGGCTAAAGCTGCCGGTGTTGACCTAAATACTATAGAGGAAATGAATCCGGAACTCACTCAATTGGCAACTCCAGCAAGTTATTCCGGAGGTTATCCGCTTAAAATTCCGGTTTTCTCAGCCAAATCTTTCGCAGCAAATATTTCTAATATCCCCGAAAGCGCTCGAAGAAATTATGTAGTCTATACTGTCCGTAGAGGCGAAACTCTTGCTAGAATTGCTGCCCACTATGGTGTCTCAAGATTTGATCTTGCCGATGCAAATAATATATCTGTTAAAACTAGATTGTATAGAGGCGTTAGATTAAAAATTCCTATAACAAATATTTCAAATTCTGACGTCGCTTATAATACAAATACTGAAACTGCTGCGGATAATTCTACAGCCGGTAATCCATCTGATAGCTCATTTACTGATCAGGCTGGTACTGATGTTGCAAGTAAAGATAATTCAAACGACGACTATGTCTCTCCCTATATCGCTCTGAATAAAGCAAGTTTAGATTCTATGCACGTTTCCGGAAAGGGTTTGACAGAACAAAAAATACCTAATCCTAATTCTAGCTTATTTGCAAACTCAAATGATTCTAATACCCCTGTAGCTGATAACCAGGTAGATAATTCAATTGATAATCAGTCTACTGAACAATTAAATCCTGTTGCTCCGCAGGGTAAAGTTCCGGTTAATTATAAAGTCAAAAAGAATGACAACCTATTGGGTATTGCCGACTTGTTTAATACTCGGGTTAGCGATTTAAGAAACTGGAACAATATTCCTTATACAACAAGCATTTCTGTTGGGCAAAATTTAGTTATTTATGTACCTTCTGATAAAAAAGATTTTTATTCTAGTTTGGACAATCAAACGACTATTGAAAAGTCAACTCTTAAATCTAATTATGCCAAAAATGATAAAGAATGGATCTATCATAAGGTTAGAAGAGGTGAAAGCTTAAATTCTATCGCTACTAAATATGGAGTTTTAGTTGACATATTAAAAGAGTGGAATAACCTTTCCAATAATAAGATTTTTATTGGGAAGAAATTAAAAATCCTTACTGATCGAAATCTTAATTATGTCGCTGAAAATGAAGATCAAGCTTTTGATAAAACTTCATTGTTTAGATATAAAGTGAAAAGAGGAGAAACTTTAAGCGAATTATCAATTAAGTTCGGTGTTCCTGCGTTAACAATTAAAAGGTGGAATAGACTGTCAAAAGATAGATTGACTGCCGGTCAGTATGTTAAAATTTATACAAATAACCATATCTCAGCTTATGGCGATAATACATCAAAAACTTCAGCAAATGTTAATTATTATACTGTAAAACATGGTGATGCTATTGGTGCAATTGCCGAACGTTATAAAGTTTCCATTGCAAGTATTAAAAAGTGGAATGGCTTAAGAACAAATAAAATTGAATCTGGAAAAAGATTAAAAATTTATTCTGATGTTGATATAAATGATATTAATTCTGACAATAATTCTTCTTTGGCTGAAAATTATAAAATTAGGAAAGGTGATACTATTGATAAAATTGCAGAAGAACACCACATTACTGTTAAAGAGTTAAAAAAATGGAATAAACTTAGTGATAGTGATATTCGCGCCGGTAATAAATTAAAAATTTATTCTCATCTTGATAAAAGTAAAACTGTAAATCGTAAATCGCATTTAAATAATAAGACTAAATTTCATCGCGTTAAACCGGGTGAATCTTTATTTTCAATTGCTAGAAGTCTCGATATGCAGGTTAATGATTTAAAATCACTTAATAATATTTCAGGCGACAAAATTAAAATAGGTCAAAACCTTAGAATTGAATAAATTTTATTCGGAGAAAAAAATTAATTAAAAAATAATTATTAACTAACGCCGTTAGGGGTGTTACGATCATCGTGACTGAGAACATACCCTTGAACCTGATCTGGATAATACCAGCGTAGGGAAACGGGCTAAAGATTAAATAAGTTTTAGCCGTTTCTTGACGGCTATTTTTTTTGGAGAAAAAATGAAAAACTTATTTGCTCTTTTATTCTTTATGAGCACTTTTTTATGTGCTCAACAGTCTGTTATTAAAGGGAAAGTGCTTAATAGTCATGATAATCTACCCCTACAAAATGCAAATATCATCGTCAAAGGTAAACATCTTGGAACTATTACTGATATTAATGGTGACTTCCGGTTAAAAGGACAATTTTCAATTAACGATACTTTAATTATTAGTTATATCGGTTTTGTAACTCAAGATATAATTCTTGAAAAACCATTACTCTTAAAACCTTTTATTGTCAAGCTGATTCAGCAGATTATCCCTTCCCAAACTATTCTGGTAGAAGGTAGCCTGGATAAACAGGGTATATCTCCTATGGCTTTTGATAAAATTACTCGGAAAGAAATTGATCAGACTTATACTTTGCAGGATATTCCCCAATTTTTAAGCACCTTACCGTCTACAATAATTTATTCAGAAAATGGAAACGGTATAGGTTATAATTATCTGACTATTAGAGGATTCGATCAAAGAAGAATATCTGTTTCGGTTAACGGCATTCCGCAAAATGATCCTGAAGATCATAATGTTTATTGGCTTGACTTTCCCGATTTACTCTCTAGTACCGAAGTGATCCAGGTTCAGCGTGGCGCTGGATCGGGTATTGTCGGCTATCCCGCAATCGGCGGCACAATTAATATTATCACTTCTACATTTTCCAACACTCCTGAGCTGAAACTTTCAACTGCTGCTGGTAGTTACAATACTAGAAAATATAGTGCTGCCTTTTCAAGCGGACTGATTTATAATAAGTATTCTATATATGCTAAGTTATCTGAAATTTTAAGCAGCGGCTATAGAAATAATTCATGGACGGATTTCAATTCCTATTATCTATCTGTAATTCGTTACGACGATAATTTAACTACTCAATTAAATTTTTATGGCGGCCCGATCTCTGATGGACTGGCTTATACAGGTCTCCCAAAATTCGCAATTCAAAATGTGAATTTAAGAAAGGCAAATTACTCCGATTGGGGCCAGAATGGTAATTCTTATACATATAATACTTTAAGAAGACCTTCCGAAATAGAAAATTTCTCTCAGCCTCATTATGAATTATTAAATGAATATAAAATTAATAATGACATAATTTTTAATTCCGCTTTATTTTTAGTCATTGGTAATGGTTTTTTTAATTATGATGCATCATGGGCTGATACTACTATGCTAAGGATTTCCTCTCAATTTGGATTTAGTCCGACTCAAAATCCGGTTAATTCCTTGGTAAAAGCTGAAGTCGACAATGTTCAGTTTGGTTGGATTCCAAGATTAAGTATAAAAGGCGATAATTCTGAATTAATCTTTGGAGCTGAATTCAGGAAACATCGATCTACCCATTGGGGAAGTATCGATTTCGGTGAAGAATTACCGCTAGGTCTAACTAAAGACTATAGATTTTATTATTTCAACGGCGGTAAGGATATTATTAATGCTTTTGCCCATGGAACTTATAACTTTAATGATAAAATAAATATACTTGGTGAAATTCAAGTTGCATATCATAAATATTTATTCACTAATGAAAAATATTTAAATAATAATTTTAATGTCTCAAATACTTTCCTAAACCCAAAATTTGGTATAAACTATAAGATTAATCCAATACAGAATATTTATTTTTCGTTTGCACGCGTCTCAAGCGAACCGGTATTATCGGCTTATTATGACGGCGAAAGCTCTAGTTTCGGCGCTGTACCGCAATTTGAACAAAACGCAGACGGAACTTATAACTTTAATAGGCCCTATGTACTACCGGAAACAATGAATGATTTTGAACTTGGTTCTTCTTTCAATAAAGATAATTTCTCTCTTTCTTTAGACCTCTATTATATGATTTTTAACAATGAAATTGTGGATAATGGTACTGTAGATTTATTCGGGCAGCCGATTACTGGGAATATGAAAAGTACACTCCATCGGGGAATTGAATTCTCCGGTATTTATAAGCTAAATGAAGACCTTCTTTTCTATGGTAATATTACTTATAGCAGCAATGTAATTCAAAGCGGATGGTATTATGGGACATCAAATTCAACCCCATTAGTTATTGATTTAGCCGGAAACAATATCGGAGGCTTCCCGGATTTCCTTACTAATTTTGGTATTTCGTATAATAAAAACGGATTATTCCTGCAGCTAACAGGCAAATATGTCGGAGCTTTTTATTCGGATAATTTTAGTAATAATTTATCTCAGTACTTATATAATTATCCGGGGTTCGTTGGGTATCCGGATAACCGGAATGATGCATATTTTAGCGCCGATTTTTATGCAAGCTATCAAAGAAAATTATTTGATTCATTGACTCCTATAAAAATATTTATTCAAGCAAATAATATATTGAATAGGATGTATTCGGCTAATGCTATCGGAGGCGAATTTTTCCCGGCTGCAGAAAGAAATTTCTTAACAGGAATTGAAGTGGGATTATAATATAATGTTAAATGGTATAATTTTAGCTAACGGCAAATCTCCTGGGAAAAGTGTTCTTAAGTTTCTGTTCAATAATGATTATTCTTGCTTAATTTGTGCGGACGGCGGCGCAAATTCTGCAAGAAAATTAAACTTAATACCTAACTATATTATTGGAGATCTCGATTCTATCAAAATTGAAAACTTAAAGTACTTTCAAAAGAAATCAGTTATTTTTAAACTAAAAGATCAAAATAGTACTGATGTAGAGAAATGCCTTAACTTCATGATAAAGAAAAAATATACAAATGCTGTTTTGTGCGGAGTTTCTGGGAATAGACTCGATCATACCTTCTGTAACTTAGGCATCGTGCTGAAATTTTTTGATAAAATTTCAATTAGCATTATTGCTGAAAAATCATTTTTGAAAGCTTATAAAGGAATTGTAGAATTAAAAACTATCCCCGGTGAAACCTTATCCATATATGGCTTTGACAAAAAAACCAAAATAAGATCTAAAGGATTAAAATTTCCTCTGAACAATATCGATCTTCCGTTCGGGAAGAGAGAAAGCACTAGTAATATGGCAATTTCCTCAAGCATAAAATTGGTTATAACCGGCGGTCCCGTTTTTATTATTAGAGACTTTAATTTAATGAAAAAAAATGGTTTCATTTAAACCGGTTGATTATTTTGTAATTGCTCTCTTCTTTACTTCAGTTTTAAGCCTTGGATTTTATTTCGGAAGAAAAACCACAAATGAACCTGACGACTATTTGCTTTCCGGACGAAAAGTAGGACTTATTCTGTTTATTCTGACTACGGTTTCTAGCTGGTACGGAGGTATTCTTGGTGTCGGCGAATTTACTTACCGCTATGGTCTGCTTAGCTGGTTTACTCAGGGAATTCCTTACTATATTTTTGCAATTTTGTTTGCAATTTTTTTTTCGAAAAAAGTTAGAAATGCCGCTCTTTATACTATACCGGACAAATTAAACTTAGCTTATGGAAGAGAAGTAAGCCTTATTGCATCAATCTTTGTTTTTGCCTTAGTATCTCCTGCACCATATTTATTAATGACTGCAAATTTAATCTCCCTAATGTTCGGTATGGGTACTCTGATTAGCCTTATCCTGGGACTTTTACTTTCAGTTTCCTACCTCATTAATGGTGGTTTCAAGGCTAATATATATGCCGATACTATCCAGTTCTTTGTAATGTTTGTCGGTTTTGCTATAGCTTTATTCTTTTCATACCATGATTACGGTGGTATTAGTTATCTTAAAAGTGCTTTGCCTGCCAATCATTTAAGTCTGACCGGAAATGCTTCTCCGACTTATATCATTGTTTGGTATTTAATAGCATTATGGACTTTTGCCGATCCGGGTTTTCATCAAAGAAGTTATGCAGCAAAATCCGGAAATATTGCAATGTACGGTATTATTATTTCGGTATTATTTTTTGCTTTATTTGATTTCTTAACTACTTCAACAGGATTATATGCCCGCGCAATATTGCCTAATCTTTCAAAACCTACTCTATCCTATCCGCTATTAGCTGAAAAAGTATTAACACCGGGATGGAAAGGTATTTTTTATGCTGCTATGTTCGCTACAATAATGTCAACATTAAATAGCTTTTATTTCCTCAGTGGAACAACAATCGGACGGGATTTTATTTTTAAACTATCAAGAATTAAAAACGAAAGTTACCTTAAACGTTATACTGTTTATGGATTAATTATATCAGGAATATTGTCAATTATTCTTGCTTTTTTTATTCCTTCAGTAATTGAGATTTGGTATCTTATAGGATCTATATGTATCCCTGCAATGATATTGCCTGTGATAAGT
>JAJXTM010000070.1 GCA_021783875.1 Bacteroidota bacterium | reverse complement strand
TCTCCTATGATATGAATTTGCTACAATACTATGCAGTCTTAAGAAAGCTTTTACCGGATTTCCGAGAGTATCCTTAACAACGCCGGTCAACCGGTAATGTTGATGCGATGCAATAGGGTCAAGACCAACGTTAACAATCAAACTATCGTTTGATGCAACAACAATTTTTGTTGCATTAAAAATATTTCTAACATTATGATAGTATCCCGGCAAAAATCCGTTCGCCCTTGCATAGATAATATAAGAACCCGGGTAAAGTTTCACAGAGTAATTTCCTGAGCTATCTGTAGTAGCATGATTCATACCCCATCCAAATACCGGTATAAAAGTTAAATTTCCATTACCAATTACATTCCCTGTCGAATTGCTTTTTAGAGAACCTGAGACAACTGCTTTTACAACGGCAGAATCAAGTGTTACTTGAACAGTATCTGAAGATATACTTTCTCCAGATTTGTTAACAGCAGTTACAAAGTAAGAATATGTTTGCCCATTATTTACAAGTTCATCCCGCCAGAATGTAAAAGGGATATGAAAATATTTTTTTTCAAACTTACCAGTATCACTTATGGCTCCAGTTTTCCTGTAAATATTATAATTCACAAAAGTATTTGGTAGATGATAT
The DNA here is from genome assembly GCA_021783875.1 of Bacteroidota bacterium. Taxonomy (GTDB): domain Bacteria; phylum Bacteroidota; class Ignavibacteria; order Ignavibacteriales; family Ignavibacteriaceae; genus FEN-1297. The sequence goes on along the minus strand of JAJXTM010000070.1, from coordinate 10,471 downwards.
TGCCATTGTAAATTGACAAATTCATAATAAGTTTTGTTTATCATTTGCCCCATATGCCCTACTGTTGCGTTTAAACCATAAGGCGGTTGAGGTTGGGCTTTCAAATTTGATAATAAAACTAGGGTAAGAATTAGAACTAAGAAGATTTTATAAATTGTTTTCATTTTTTACCTTTCATTTAATATTGAAAATTTGATATTAATATTTTATCTGGTATAGTATATTGATAGTTTAGGAAACATTCATTTGTAATAAGTTTAATTTTTAGGATAAGACAATTAGTCGGATAATTTGGTTTAATTTTCTGAATTGATTTAAAGAAAAGATTAATTATTTTAAGGGGAAATGTGATTCCGAACACTTTGCTGAAATAACTTTGAAAGAAATCGGTACTTTGAATTATTAAAAATACTTTAGAAAATTTTCTTATTTCTATTATAAAATATATAAACTAATCCAATAATTGCCATTAATGCACCCCACCAAACATCGGGATGCATCCCGCTTAAAACTTTTTGAGTAGATTCAGGATAATACAAATTATATAGTCCTGTTAAGAAAATTATTGTACCCATAAGAGATAAAATTAATCCAACGAAATACCAGATAGGCTTCATGTTTTCTCCTTAATCACCAGAAATAAATGTTTAGAGCAATAAGAACAATTAATGACAATATAGCATAAAATTCAGGTTTTTTGAAAAAACTAATATCTTTGTCAACATTTTCTTTAGTTAATCCTTTAACTAATCCTACAAGTTCTTCCTTAGGTTTTTTCTTTGTAAACAAGCTGATAATTATAGTAACGAAAAAACAAATTAACCAAGCCCACCATGCTCGCCAAAAATTTACCGCCATATCACTTGATGAATGCGAAAGTGTAATGATGCTTTTATCAATCCAATTAAATTTATCTGCAAGGTACAAGAAAAATGAGGAGAACATTCCAGTAATTAAACCCCAGAAAGCTCCATTCGGAGTAATCCAGACAACAAACATTCCAAGAAGCATAGTCGCAAATAACGGAGCATTGACCCAGGAAAAGATTGCCTGCATATAATCCATTATACTAGGAAAGCTCATAGCCCAATACGCTGTACCTAAACTAATAATAATTCCTACAATAGTAGCAACACGACCCATCCAAAGTAAATGAATATCCGAAGCTTTTTTGTTGATAATTGATTTGTAAATGTCATAAGTCCAAACAGTATTGAAGGCGCTAATATTGCCAGCTTGTCCAGCCATAAAGCCAGCAAGTAAAGCAGTAACTCCAAGACCAATTAAGCCCTTTGGATAATATCTAGCAATAAGCAGAGGCAAAGCAGAATCATAATTAATATGTCCGTTATCAGAAAGTAAATGAAATCCGCTTTTGGGGTCCCGAGAAAGAACAAGGGCAATAAGTCCTGCCAGAATTACAATAAAAGGTAAAGCCATTTTAAAGAATGAAGCAAGGATGGGAGTCATTCTTGCTGATCTCAAATCCTTAGCTGAAAAAGCACGTTGAACGACAAGAAAATCGGTAGTCCAATATCCAAAAGACAAAACAAATCCTAAACCTAAGACAATACCTCCCCAGGTTATTACCATGCCATTTTGGGCAGGGTTTCCAGAGGTTGACCATAAAGTATTAAAAGAAGGTGGGATTCTTGCAAAGATTTCTTTAACACTTCCAATTTCCACAATTCCTAGAATAGAAACTAAAAACAAACCAAACCAAATTAAAAAGAATTGGATAATTTCAGTAAAAATGGCAGACATTAAACCGCTAAGAGTAACATATGCGGCGACAGTTACAGCTGCGGCCCACATGCTTATATGCCATGGCCATCCAAGGAACGTATGGAGCACAAGAGCCATTGCATAAAGATTTATTCCTGAAACCAAAAGTGTCATAATTGCAAAAGCAATTCCGTTCAAGACACGAGTCTTTTCGTCAAAACGCAACTTAAGGTAACCCGGCACTGATTTTATTTTGCTACTATAATAAAACGGCATCATATAAATACCCAGAAAAAGCATAGCAGGAATAGCACCAATCCAGTAAAAATGGGCAACATACATACCATATTTAAAGGTATTACCTGTCATACCCATAATTTCTAAGGCACCAAGGTTAGCCGAAAGAAAAGCAATACCTGCAACCCAGGAACTATTTTTTCTTCCTGCGAGGAAAAAGTCTTCTTCGCTGGTTGTAAACTTTTTAAGATAGAATCCCAAGCCAATAACAAATCCAAAGTAAATTGCAATTATTAGCCAATCTACAAAAGATAAACCGATAGCATGCATTTTTTTTCCTTCAAAAACATTTCGCAAAACATACCTGTAAATTATTTTTTAGTCAAGAAGAATTTTTATGAAAAATAAGCCGAAAAGAGATTTTAATACGAATGAAATGTTAAAAAGTCGAATGGAATTAGAAATGATGAACGAATTTTAGAATAAACGCTTATATACCATTGATATGATATAATACAAAGTTAAAAAATTTGAGTTTTCTTTAACGTTTAATGTATCGCAAATGAAATTACAGCAAGAAGAATAAAAAAAGTATAGAGAATAACCCAACCTAAAGTAACAACAATCATAAACAAGACTATGTTATATGATGAAAGAAAATCTTTAAACTTAATCCAAATCATCTCCGACCCCGAAGAAAAACTGATTGAATAAATAATTAATTATTTTTGACCAAATCAATATTTGCAATATATGTACCACTTTGTAATAATTGATTTTTAGCAATTTTTGCACAAATAATACTTTTTCTTTTGCAATGATGGGAAGAATCTTAAAACTTTTCTAATTTATAAGAGAATTTTACCATGGAATTTCAAATTAAAGAAGATATAACTAAGTTAGGAAAAGATTTTTAAAAAAATTTATTTCTGAATAGATAGGATATCACAATGAAAAGATTATTACTTCCAATCACGATTGCATTAGTTTTCTTTTTCAAAATAGCTTTTGCTGGAATTGAAGTTCGATTTGTTCACGATCCCGATATTTACAAAGATAAGATTGTTTTTACTTATGAAGGTGATTTATGGATAGTGAGTTCATCAGGAGGGACGGCATCGAGGATAACTTCTTCCCCCGGTGATGAATTTTCAGCAAAATTTTCTCCTGACGGAAAGGAGCTTGCCTATACTGAAAATTATGACGGTTCTTACAATGTTTATGTAATGCCTGTTGAGGGAGGCAAACCTACAAGAGTTACTTACAATCCGGGTGGTGCTCAATCGATATGCTGGACTCCAGATGGTAAACGGATAGTATTCCGCTCTTATTTTGAAAATTTTATAATGAGAGATCCAAACCTTTATTTTGTGAATAAAGATGGCTCTGCACCGGAAAGATTTCCGACAGACCGTGGAGTTAGATGCAGTTTTTCAGCTGATGGAAATAAAATTCTTTATGTAAGAAAAGGGCTTGAAGAATATAATTGGAAGCGCTATAAAGGAGGATGGTATACGGATATTTGGATGTATGATTTTAAGCAAAATAAATTTACTCCGGTCTCAGATTATGTCGGGAAAAATGCTTATCCAATGTGGATTGGAAATTTTATGTATTTTGTTTCCGATAGAGGTAATGGCATTGCTAATATTTTCAAAGAAAACCTTGATACTAAAGAAATTACTCAAGTGACAAATTATAATGATTTTGATGTAATGTATCCATCTAATGATAAAGATCATATTGTCTATTTACATAATGGAGTACTTAATATACTTGATACAAAAACTGATCAATCTAAATCAATTACTGTTGAAGTCCAATCAGATCAATGGGAATTACGGGATAGAATAATTAATCCAAAAGAATACATTCATTTTGCCAATATTTCAAACGACGGGAAAACTGTAGCTCTTGAGGCGCGCGGAGATATTTTCACAATTCCGACTGGAAAAGGAAACACTTTGAATCTATCTAATACTCCAGGCACCAGAGAGATGTATCCGCAAATTTCTCCTGACGGAAAATGGGTTGCATTCTTTTCAGATAAAACCGGAGAATATGAACTTTATATTCAAAATATTGATGGTGGCAATTGGACCCAATTAACTACCTCACTCGATAGAACTGACTATCATCTGCTTTGGTCTCCTGACGGTAAGAAAATATTATTCGGTAATAAACAGTTTGCAATTTTTTACATCGATGTTGATACAAAGAAACTTGTTAAAATAGATTCTTCAAATCAGATGAAAAATGATGAATTTTACTGGGAAATAAGCGATTATAATTGGTCACCTGATAGTAAATGGATTTGTTATAGTTTTGTGCAATATAATAGGAACAGTGAAATATTTTTGTATAGCTTAGACCAACACAAAAAATTCTCAATCACCGATGACTTTTATGACAATATTAACCCCGTATTTGATGCAAACGGGAAATATCTTTATTATTTATCAAGCAGGAACTTTGATGTTCAAATGGATTTTTATGAGGATGATCATATTATTGCAAATCCGCAGCAAGTTATGGTTGTACAGCTCCAAGGAGGAGAGAAACCGCCTTTTGATAATTCAGTTATGAAGGATGAACCGAAAGCAACTGATAATTTTAAAATTGACATGAGTGGTATCAAAGAAAGGACATACCCATTGCCAGTAGAGGCAGGAAACGATTTTTATCTTAAAGCCGGGAATGGAATGGTTGCCTGGTGCTCAGTCTCTAAATTTACTGAAAATGAATATGAGGAAATATTTAAACCTTCGGGTGAAACAAAATGGAATCTGCACATATTCGATATGAAGGATAAAAAAGAAATTACCGTTGATGAAAAAATTAAAAATTTTACAATATCTACTAATGGAAACGAATTATTAATCCAAAAGGACAAAGAAATTTTTACTTCGTCAATGGATGATGCATATAAAACAAAAACAGTAGGAGAAAAATTAAATCTTGAAGGAATGACTTATACAGTTGATGATCAAAAAGAATGGACTCAAATATTTAATGATACATGGCGTTGGTATAGGGATTTTTTCTTTGATCCAAATATGTTTAATCTTGATTGGAAAGCAATCGGTGATAAATACCGTGCTGATATTCCTTATCTAACTTCTAGAAGCGATTTAAATTGGCTTTTGCTTCAACTTGTAGGTGAACTTAGCGTCTCACACACATACATTTCAGGAGGAGATATGAATTCTGAAGCTACACCTAAGTCCCCAGTTTTTACAGGTTGGTTGGGATGTGATTTTGTTAAAGACAATAATTCCTTATTCTATAAATTTGGTAAAATCTATGGCCCGACAGAATATAATCTGAATTTAAAATCACCCCTTGTACGCTCAGATATCGATATAAAAGAAGGTGATTATTTAATTGCTATTAATGGTCATGAAATAAAAGTTCCTGAAGATTATTTCAAATATCTTCAAGTAACCGAGGGTCAAAAGATTTCATTAACAGTTAATGATAAGCCAGAAGTTAAAGGTGCCCGGACGTACGATATCGAACCGATAAAAAATAATCCACAATTAAGATATTTTAACTGGTTAACAAATAATATCCATAAGGTATTAAGAGAGACTGATGGGCAGATTGGATATATGCATATTAATGCAATGAATTCACAAGGGATTGGAGAGTTTGATAAATACTGGCGGGCGTTTAGATATAAAAAGGGAATAATAATTGATATGAGAAGAAATTCAGGAGGTTGGACTGAGTACTTTCTGATAGATAAACTTGTAAGAAAAATGGTTGCATATAATGTACTTCATCACATGGTTCCTTTTCGTTATCCGGGAAGCACTTCAACAGCAAAGTATGTTGTAATTTCAAATGAATATAATGGTTCTGACGGTGAGGCATTTATAGAAGATTTTAGAGCTAATAATCTCGGGAAGGTTGTTGGAACTAGATCATGGGGCGGACTGACCGGAATATTAAATACTCAAACAACAATAGATAACGGAAAAGTTGAACAATCTAATAACGGGTTCTTCGGCAAAGAAGGAAAATGGTGGATTGAAAATCACGGTGCTGATCCAGATGTTGATGTAGATAATGATCCTGCATCTATGGAAGAAGGGAAAGATCCCCAACTTGATGCTGCAATAAAAACAGTGCTTCAGGAAATTAAAGAAAGTCCCTTTACATTTCCGAAACAACCTCAATATCCAGATAAGAAAAAATAATACTATACAGCGCCGTACAAGCGGCGCTTTTTTTTCTATAAAATCAGCGTAAACATTTTTAATATCATCAATTTTCATTAATTTCACGCAACAAATTTTAGTTGTTAAGAAAATTAAATAATGGAAAAAGAAAATATCAAACAAAGAAGTAATGCTTTTCTTGAAGAATATCTATATGTATATGATTCAGGAATACACGGTAAAGGTTTGTTTACAAATATTGACATTCCTGAAAATTCGGAAATAATGTTTATCGGCGGGGAATTAATTTCAGAAGAGGAATGTATTGAACGTGAAGCAGAAGGAAATGTTTATATATTTTGGAATGATCAGAATTATATTGACACTATAAAAACGGAAAAGATAAAGTATATTAATCATAACTGTGATTTCAATTGTGATGTAATCGAAGCAGATGAAAGTGGGCTTATCCTAATTGCCTATCGTGATATTAAATCAGGAGAGGAGCTTACCATCGACTACGGGTATGAAGAAATTTACCAATATTGTCAATGCAAGAATTGTTCATAACATTTATACCCAAATAATACCAAGGCACTTCCATAATTTTAAATCTTAATATTTTAAAAAATTCAATTTAATTGATTGGATTTAGCAAAAAAGCATTAACTAATGTGACATTATTAAAAGAATATTATAATTCAAGTATTAATCTTGACATTTATAATATAATTTGAGATATTAATTACGATATTTTTTAGGGTGCCGGGAGCGTGCTTAAAATTTCATTAAAATATTGTTTTTTATTTCTACTGTTTTTACAGTCATACCCATCAAATTTCAGGAATACTTCTGCTGAACAGAATAAGACTTCTTCTCAAATATCCAAATCTAAGAACATAAAATCTGAAGTAACTAATTTTTATTTTCAGAACCTTAACAGCAAAAATAATTATGATAAAGTTGGTGTAATTAAGAAGGGACATTTATCGCAAAAAAGGAAGCTGCATTATAGACCTATTATAATCAATAAATTTTATCTTGATCCCATTTTATTAAATGTATTAAATCAATTTCATAACGAATACCAAAAATCAAAGAACATCGATCTTACCAACCACTGTTGTCTTACCATTTGAGAGTAAATAGGTTCATTTCCTCACTCTTCAACTTTTATTATCGAAATAATTAAGGATTGTACAATTTTTAATTATTTAAACTTTAATAAGAAAAACGCAATATCCAGAGCGAGAGTCTTAATCATTTGTAAAATATAATTACGGTCCGCACATTCTTAGCGAGTTTTATTAAATATAATTTATAAAAAACATTTTTAAAGGAAACTTATGAAAAATTTAATAAAGTTACTTTGTCTAAGCATTATGTTTATGAGTATCCAAACATTTGCTCAAATGCCTCCTAATCCAGAACTTCTTAAAAAAATCAAAAAAGGTGAAATTACAAAACCATACTTCTTGCAGAATATTGAAAAGGTCAGAAAGATGAATGTAGAAGCGCCATGGACTTCAAAAGAATTGAAAATTTTAAAAAGCAGTCCACAATTAAATGGATTTAAAAGATCTTTTGGTCCTTCCCAAACGCCATCCGGAAATTATAATGCACTAGTAATTCTTGCAAAATTTTCTGATAAACCTTCTCAAGTTAGCACATCATTTTTTGATACTCTTTTATTTGTGCAACAAAATGGAACGCTGACCGATTATTACGAAAAAATAAGTTATAGTACCCTTCATATTACAACAGTTACTGTAAACTTGCCCAGTTCAATGAAATGGAATATGGCGCCTCAACCATATAATTATTATGTAAATGGAATGAATGGCTTCGGTTCTTATCCACAGAACTCTCAAAAACTTGTTGAGGATATGGTCAATATAGTTGATCCCATAGTTGATTTTTCGAAATATGATAATAACGGTGATGGCTATGTTGATGCTCTATTTATAGTGCATACCGGACCAGGTGCTGAATGGACCGGAAGTAGTGATGATATATGGTCACATTCATGGCAAACATATAATACTCCATATTTAGACGGTGTTTCTATAAGTCAATATTCAATGGAGCCTGAATACTGGATGAATCCCGGTGATATGACTGTGGGTGTTTATGCACATGAAATGGGTCACGCAGCATTTGGTCTTCCGGATCTATATGATTATGACGGCTCATCAATGGGATTAGGAATGTGGAGCTTAATGGCAAGCGGAAGCTGGAATGGAATTAATGGTATGGGTGAAACTCCGTCAACTCCCGATGCATTTTGCCTCGTCCAAATGGGATTTGTAACTCCAACAATAATTGCCGATAATACAACCAGTGTTTCTATTGCGAATTCAGAGGATAATAAATCAATTTATATGCTTTCGGCAAACGGAACACCCAGCCCAAAATATTTTCTAGTTCAAAATCGTCAGCTATCAGGATACGATAGTTTTCTTCCCGGTGATGGCATAAATATTTTTCATGTTGATGAAACGGTAACTACAGGAAATGATAATGAGTGGTATCCGGGTCATGTTAATAATGGGCATTACCTTGTTGCTATGGAACAAGCTGACGGTTTGTGGGAGCTTGAGAGAAATGCTTCAGCTGGTAATAACGGTGATTCATATCCGGGAAAAACGGTTAATCTAAATTTTACACCGAGCACAACTCCCGGCAGTTATGATTATAATTTTGACAACACTTTTTGCGCGGTTAAGAATATATCCGCTTCTTCTCCTTTAATGACAGCCGACTTTGAAATAAAGACAACTAATACATTACCGGCTCCAACACACCTTAAGGGATCACCGGGTAATAATAAGGTCGACTTAGCCTGGGATGCTCCATTGCCACCGGGAAATATGGTTTTGGGTTATGATGACGGAACTGCTGAACAGTTCTGGTACATGAGTACATCTTCAGGGAATGAATTTTTTGCAGTAGCATTTACACATAATAACCAATTTACGTTGAATAGTGGTTTATATTATCTACAAAACCCAAATTCAACCGATTTAACAGCTACATTTTATGTTGTTGGAGATGCGGGTGGAAAACCAGACTTAAATAACATATTAACTCGCGCATCTAAAACAATTTCTGCGAATACAACTGATTGGTATAATGTTGAATTCCAACCCATAACATTGCCAGCAAACTCAGTCTTTTATTTACTATGCCAATGGAATAATGGCGAGTATTATTATGTAGGCGGTGATGAATCCTCACCAAACGGAATGAGTTTTTTTACAGGTGATTATGGTGCAAATTGGACAAGTTTTACATCAGCAGATTTTATGATTAGAGCAGTTATTACCTCTACAACTACAAGTCCTTTCGTATTAGCGCCAACTTTAAAACCTTTAAAAGGAAATGTTGATTCAAAACAAATATCATTGCTTGCAAATAATAGGAAAGTAAAAACAGTTCAATCAGTACAAAACTATTCAAACATTTTAGTTTATAATAATTTGGCTTATAAGACATTCATCAATAATTCTAAATTAGCTGTAAAAACAGATAAAGCTTCTTTACTTACAAAAATAAATTTATCCCCATCTTTTGATCATTTTAACATTTATAGAAGTTTAAATACCGGAAATAATTACACCCTTATCGGTACAACCGCAAATTCTAACTTTGAAGATAATACAGCAGCTAATGGTACAAAATACTTCTATGTTGTATCCGCTATATATACTTCTCCCGCCGGTGAATCGGATTATTCAAACGAAGTATTTGTTACTCCGTTTGATCCAACCTATAAAGATATTAATTCTCCCTATTCAACTAACATTCCTGTAATCGATGGAATATTCAACGCAAATGAATGGAGCGATGCATGGGTAAAAGATATCAATGTCGGAGGAATTAGCCCAGTTAAACTCTATGTAAAAAATTCCGGTACAATGCTTTATATGGCGGTTTTAGATTTTAATCATATGCTAAGTAACATTGATCAGATTGGGATTTATTTTGATAGGGATCATAATAAAATGTGGGATGAATACTCACCATCTAGTGAAGGTAATTTCTGGGTTATGTGGGATTCTACAAACAATCAGACAATGTTAGAGTTTAGGGGCATTTATGGAAACCCTCCGAACTTTGAGACTCCCATATTAAATCCTACCGGATTGGAAGGTCAAATAGGATCAAATGCAGCTTCAATTGTCTATGAAACAGCAATTGATTTGAGGAACAGCAAAATGCAAGAGTTGCCAGGAAATACGCTCGGAATTTATATTTTCTCTTATGATGCAGTTGGAAATGCTATGACTGGTGCGTTCCCGGAAAATCTAGGTTCTAATTTTGCCAATCCTGCATTATATGGGAAT
>JAJXTM010000069.1 GCA_021783875.1 Bacteroidota bacterium | reverse complement strand
GGCAAACAGTAACTATAGAATTTGCTCCGGGTTTTTTTTGCAGCATAATATTAGCAATAGGTTTCCCGACTATATTACTTCTTCCGATTACTACTACATGCTTCCCTGCTGTTTCGATATTGTATCTAAGAAGAAGTTCATGAATGCCTGCTGGTGTACAGGAAACGAAGGTTTCCTTGCCGATTACCAAATTACCGACGCTGATTGGATGAAATCCATCAACATCTTTTTTCGGCGATATGGCTTCTATTACTTTATCTTCGTTGATATGTTTAGGAAGCGGAAGCTGGATAAGAATTCCGTGATAATTTTTATCTTGATTATATTTTTCTACAAGATCAAGTAATTCGGCTTCTGAAATATCAGCGGAGAGTTTTTCTACTTTGCTTCGCATGCCGATTTCTATGCAGTCTTTCGCTTTGCTTTTTACATAAATTTCGGAGGCGGGATTTTCGCCGACTAAAATTGCTGCCAATCCCGGCGGGTTTTTCCCCATACTAATTAAATTGCTTATTTCGGATTTTAATTCATTTCGAATTTCTGATGCTGTCTTTTTGCCGTCTAATATTTGCATTATTTTCTTTTAATTAATTTATAGTAAAATTAATGTTTTTTTTGTTAATAGCATAAGAAGAAATTAAAATGAATTTTGAATTCTTAATTTTGAATGATAAGGATATTATATTTTTCTTATGAATTCGGGGAAAGTGATTCTTTCTATCTCTACTGTTTTGGCTGTGTCTGTATCTATTCTGAAAAAAACAGCACTAAGATGTACATCGTTTTCAGCGGTTTCATATTTTTGCGGGGTTTGGTATATGAATCTATTAATAGCTGCCTGGCTTTTCATTCCGATTACTGAATCATAGGGACCAGTCATTCCAACGTCGGTTATATAGCCGGTGCCGTTTGGGAGTATCCTTTCATCAGCGGTTTGGGTATGAGTATGAGTTCCGACTATCATACTGACTTTCCCATCGAGAAAATGCGCAAGTGCGGTTTTTTCAGCTGTAGCTTCGGCGTGAAAATCAATAATGGAAATATTTGTTTCACTTTTTAATTTAGCAAGCACCCATTCTGATATTCGGAAAGGGCAATCAATCGATGACATAAAGGTTCTGCCCTGAAGATTGAGCACAGCAACTTTTCCCTTTTTTGAATCAAAGATATAATAGCCGCTGCCATAGACGCCTTTTGGATAATTCAACGGGCGTAAAGCTCGAGGTTCATTTTTAAGATATTCCTGAGATTGGTGCTTATCCCAGGTATGATTACCGCCGGTAATAACATGTACCCCAAGAGCGAAAAGAGCGCTGCCTTCTTTATCGGTGCATCCTTTACCGTCAGCGGCATTTTCGCCGTTAGCTATTACTAGATCTGCTTTATATTTTTGAATTAAACTTGGGAGCCAGGTTTGTGTTATTGTAAGTCCGGGTTTACCTATGATATCTCCGACAAAAAGAACGTTCAATAAGCTCATATTTTCCTAAAACTTTATTGTGAATATATTCAATTATTAAGTTAGATTAAAATAAGGGATGGAAGATTCAATTTTATATTTGCTGAATTGCATTTCGTTTCGTATATAAAAAAAAGGAGTACCGTTTGCGCGATACTCCTGAGTTATGTGGAGGGGTATGTTATCTTACTAGGTTCGTAATATCCTGTAGAAGCGTATCGGAAGTAGTTACTACTTTTGCATTTGCTTCAAAGCCTCTTTGAGAGACTATCATCTGAGTAAATTCCTGTGAAAGATCGACATTTGACTGCTCAAGCGCACCTGATTGAATAGTTGTAGCAGAGCTTGAACCCGGTGCATTGATAAGCGGGTTGCCTGAGTTTGCGGCAACTGAATACAAATTATCTCCTGCACTTACAAGCGCATTTTGATTTGTAAAAGTTGCAACCATTATTTGAGCTAATGTTTCGGAATTACCGTTTGAGAATACACCGACAACATTTCCGTATTGATCGACATTCAAATTAGTCAGATTCGCTGAAGCCGATCCGTCCTGTTTCAGCGCGGCTACTTGAGATGAAAGAGAAGTCTGTGTAATACCTGCAGTTCCTGATCCGAAGTTTAAGTTAATAGGCTCAGTTTCTGCGCCGCCGCTTGGGGTAAACATAACTTGCGGAACCGGCGGATTTCCCGGAACTGTTACTCCGCCCTGAGTAATCGATTGTATTTGACCATTGGCATCAAAGGTAATGGTTCCTGTAGTCGGACCATTAAATGTACCTCCGTCTGTTGCCGGGACAGAAGCTTTCCATGTCCATGTATTTCCATAACTATGATCGAATTGCAGACTTAAAGTATGTGAATTGCCTAATGAATCATAAATGCTGACTGATCCGATAACCGCAGCTTCAGTAGCACCTTGATTAATTACAGGAGGTATGCTTGTCGGAGTAGCTGCTGTAGATGATAAAGTCGTTTTAGAAAAATCGAGTGTAAATGCTAAATTTTGCTGTGCATCAGTACTAGTAATAGCAATTGATGGACTAGTACAGTTTCCTGTCGAATTATAAGTCAATGCACTAAGAGCCGGAGAAGTAGTAGTTGCGACTGCGGTTCCGGTCGAATCCTTAACAGTATATGAGGGAGTCCATGAGGTAGTTGCAGAAGCATATGTATACGTAACATCTAAAGTATAGCTAGCACCGTTTTTACCAACGATGGTAGAACTTGAAGACAGAGTTGTTCCGTTTACCGGGCTATTGCCTGCTAAAGTATCATTCATGTTAACGACATTAGTAGCTACAGTAGCAGAACTGCTTTGCAGGTTACCGCTCCAGGAAACATTTGAAGTTTTTATTGCGGGTAGTTTTAAATTTTTATCGACAACAACATCCTGAACTGCAGTTCCCTGCGGGATTTGCCCTAAACCATTTGCAACTTTACCCTGAACGACTGCACCGTTTTGAGGATCAACTAGTTTTCCGTTAGCGTCGAAAATAAAAGAGCCGGCGCGTGAATAGAAATTTTGTCCGTTGCTATTTAAGATAAACATTCCGGGTCCTTGAAGTGCCAGGTCAGTTGATATACCGGTAGTTTGGAATGTGCCTTGATTCCAGTTTCTATCAATTGAATTAATTTTCATCCCTAAGCCAACCTGGAAACTATTTGTACCGCCGGTTGTAGATGTCGGATTTGTGCCGGATTTTATAAGTTCATTAAAAGTATCGCTAAAAGTGACTCTTGAACTTTTGAAACCGATAGTATCGACGTTAGCAATATTATTGCCGATAACATCCATCATCGATTGCAAGTTTTGCAAACCGGAAACACCAGAGAATAGTGAATTAAGAAGTGCCATATTAACCTCCTAGGTTTTTTAGATTATTTGACCCGGCTTCAATCAGTCGGCAGGGTCAAGAGCGTCCTTAAAAGGTCCCGCTCTTTGTGATTTAATTAATTATTTATTTATGCAAAAACTACACTGTCAATATTTGTAAAAATATTTTCATTACTGCTGCTTACAGGCAGCGCCGTAACAACGGTTCGGTTCGGAATATTTACTATGTAAGCAGTATCGTTCATCATTACCAGAGAATCTTTAGATCCTTTAGATTCAGCTTTTTGAACAGCCGTTTGAATTTTATTAATTTCAGTATCGCTAAGCTGGATATTTCTATTTTCCATTCTTTTCAGTGCGTGATTAGAGAACTTTACTTTATCAAGTTCATCCTGGAAAATTGAGCTAAAGCTTGAGCTGCTATTCTGGGATTTAACATTGCTAAAGTCTTCACTTTGAGTAATCGGAATAAACGGAACGCTTATGCCATTTACTTCCATCATTTTAATTTACTCCTGTAGTAGTTGGGTTAATAATTTCTAAAACATCCGATAATTGATACTGTGAATTTCCTACAACTAAGCTTGCTCCGTTTGCTCCGAACTGAACACCCGAGATAATGCCTTCAATAAATGGTGTAGCTGTAATACTATTTCCGTTTACATCCGTCGCATTAACAGTATAAGTATAAGTACCATTAGGTAAAGAACTACCATTATTATCGGAGAAATTCCAGGAAAGTTTATTATCACCGGAAGCTGTGGGAATATTGTTAATTGTTTTTACGACATTACCGTTAGAATCAGTTACCGTAATTGATGCGCTTACAGCATTAGAAGGAAGAGTATAACCAAGCTGGATAGAACCCTGTCCTGTATTTTGAATACTGCCTCCGCCGATTTTAACTTCTTTTCCGATTAATGTTGAAGAAAGAGTATTGTTAATTGATTGAGTCAGGGCATAGTTAGCATTAATGCTTGTAGTCATTGAAGTATTTAAATTTTGAAGTTGTTGAAGTGAACTGAACTGCGCTAATTGAGCTGCGAATTGAGTTCCGTCCATCGGGCTCATTGGATCCTGATTCTGCATCTGAGCAATCAATAATTTCATAAATGAATTTTGATCCATATTATTATTCGTAGAAGTTGAATTAGCAGAGGAAGATGTAGTTGAGACAGTACTTGCTGTTGGAACAGTATTGGTATTAGTTGTGATTCCGTTAATCATTATTTTATTTCCTTAAATTAAATAATCGTATGTATTATAGCCCATACTTTTTGAAGAAATTGAATTTTCGGCAGCTTCAACTTTTGAATTGTATTGGTTATATGATGATTTTTTCTTTTGAAATAACGATTTATTTGTTTTATCGTCATTATTGTTTAGCGAAATATTAATCGATCCTAATTGGAGTCCATTCAAGTTTAATGATTGTTTTAATTCGTTGATATTATTTTGAACTGCTTGTTTGGCGCCTTCATTTTCAACCTGAATATTTGCGCGGACTGATTTATCTTTCAAATCCAGTACTATTTTTACCTTGCCTAAAGAATCCGGATCTAAGTTTAATATTACACTTTTTGTATCGCTGCTTTGCAACAGATTAGAAACTTCATTCGGCAAATCAGACGGCTTTACTGTCCTTATACTTTCTGACGAAGTGCTGATAGAATTTTGCGGTAAGTTACTTTTATTGACTGATGTCAAGTCATGCAAGAAGTTAAGACTTTCCGGGACCTTTGAATCAGGCTGAACATCTTTCTTTGTATTTGATTTTTGAAGATTGCCCGGATTATCATTTTGCTTAAAGCTTTCATCGCCGGTAAAGTCTTGCTTCGTCTCCCCGGCATTTTTTACTATTGTAGGGTCATGTGCGAATGTATGAGCGATGGAATTTTGAGATTGATCCGTATTAGCAATAGGAACATCCTGAGAATTTTGTAAAATTGCCTTCTGATCTTCAACAGGTTTAGCAATTATTTGTACGGAAGGCTCATTAGTACTTTGATTTGTCTGTTTATAATTGTTTTGAGAATATAATTCTTCCATATTCTTAACTATTGAATCGGGCTGAATTACAACATTTGACTTAGGTAAAATTTGATTTAATTGCTGTGAATTTGCCTTAGTTGTATTGATATCAATTGGATTGAAGTTATCCGGAAAGAATTTTTCAACTGGATTGACTTCCGGTTGCATGGATGTAATAATATCTGCTGTTTTATTATCAGTAATTTTTATTTCCGGAGAAGCTTGATAATTATCAGAAGGTACTTTTATCCAATTTTCTTTCTCTGCTTTTGGAATCTGTATTTCATATTGATTTGCGTTTGACGGAGTAGGAGTATTCAACTTTTCAACTGTCACAAGTATATTTTGCGCAGCCGGCTGTTCATTGAGCGCAGTGATGTCTTCATTATTATTTAAAGTAATAACTTGAGAACCTGAATTATTTTCCAGTTTATTGATGAAAGAAAAAGAAATATGATTAGATTTAATTGTGTTAGACAAAGAATCAGATGAAATTTGTATTCCGCTTTTTTCGATTGAACCTGGATTCAGAGAGGAATTTGTTCCGTTAGTTATTGAGGTCTTTCCGGAAAAAAGATTACTATTTGTTGTATCGGTTTTCTTTATAGGGTATTGTAAATTAAACTTACCGGTCTTAAAATAATTTTTTAAAATATTTAAATTACTTACAGTAAATTGATTTGAACCAGCACTATTTGGAGAGGACAAAGTTTGCTGTATCTTAATATCCCGGGTAGTAGTCTCCGGAATTACTAAAGGATTATTAACCTTTGCGGCTTCTGGCTGAAGTAGTACTTCTGCCGGCTGCTGCTGTATTGATTTTTTCGGTATTATTTCAGAAGTATCTGCAGTTTTTATTTCCGGCTCATTAGTTTGAAGGGTGGCTCCTTTTAATAATGATTCAATGCTTTCTTTATTATTCTGTTGACTGGCTGAGTTGCCTAAGTTGCTTAAACTAATTTTATTTGATGGTTGATTAAATGAGTTGTTTTGATCAGAGATACTTAAAATCTTAGGTGCATTAATGTTATATTCATTTATATTTCCATTGTCATCTACCGGGCTGAATTTTATTAAATAGTTTGATCCGTTTAAAGAAATATTTAATGCTATTGGATTTCCTGAATTTATAGAAAGGAGAAGATTATCGGCTATTTTTTTATTCTGTGTGCTAATGGAATCACTAGATAATTTTGCCTCATCTACATTCACATCTTTAGTTATATTATTTATTGAAGATTCAACACTATCGGCAGATTGTTTATCATTTAATGTTAATAAATTTAAATTTCCTGAAGGAATTGAATTATCAATTTGTACAAGGACCTGAGTGGGGATTAATTGAGCTGACAGTTTTTTTATAATCTTGCTTTCGGAAGAAATTGGATTAAGAGAATCTTGAATAGCTTTAATAATAGTAGCAATATCTTTAGAAACAGATACATCGTTTGGATTTATCAGATCATTATTTTCAGATGATAATGATTTTTGGTTTAAGTTTAGATTTTGCAGGATGTTTTGCAAACCGGACTGAATTAATTTTATTGAATCTGCGATAGCTGAAGCGTCGCTCGGAATTTGATTTTGTGAACTTGCTCCTACAATTTTAATTATATCGGAAAATAAATATCCCGGTGAGTTCAATTTAAGTTGTTTCGGTAAATCAATTGTTTCCGTTTGTCCCGCTGATTGAAGAAATATTGGATTAAAAATCATATTATTTAGCCAGTGTTATTCTATTAGCAGTTTCAGGGTTTAATGCAGATAATATCTCTGCAGCTTTTTTTTGTTTCATTGAATAAATAATGTCTCTTGCTACATTATCGGAATAACTTTGAATTATTTTAGCAGCTTGGACAGGATCCATAGATTCATAGAGTTTAGCAGTCTGTTTTGTCCATTGGACATATGAACTGTCATTTTTAGTTCTGGAAGCAATATTCTTAGCTGTGGCATCCATTTTAGAAGTAGTTTGTTTAGATTCAGATGTCTTTTTAGTTTTTTCTTTTTGTGTTTTCTTTAGAACAGATTCCAAAGTTTTTAGACTATCAAACAATACCGAATCAGCATTTTGATTCGCATAGACAGTATCTGTATGAGGTGCTTTATAGATGTTTCTGAGAGAATCCAATAGTTCATTTTTAAGCTGATTCTGCAGATCTACTACCTGACCATAAGTTAATTTAGCAGTATCGCTAATTGCCGGCGGGATTGGTTTATGAAATACGGGAGTAAAATCGAATTTAAAAATATCTTTAAATTGAGAATTAAAATAAATAATTCCTGCAGTAGTAAATGAGAATGCCGCTAAGAATGCTACGATATATATAATTTTAGCTTTCACTTTTTCTGCCTGACAAACTTTTGAGTAGCTAATTCATCAACGAACTGTTTTTCTTTATGTTTCTCTTCGTGATTATAATTCTCATGGAGAGTTTCTTCAAGAGATTCGAATATTTTATGTTCCTTACTTTTTTGAATGAGTTCGGAGATTTTTATTTCTTTTTGATTATTGAGTTTTGAAATTTTTTCGGATAAATCACTTCGCATTTTTGCAAGATATAATTCATAATTTTTCTTAAATTTTATCTCACTTATAAGAGTATTTTTAGAAAAGAACTTTTCCCGGCTGGAATTTTCTTCTTCTAATATTTTATTGTATTCTTTATTAAGTTTGTCAATTTCAAGTTCAATTACAGCAACTTCTTTTTGAGCCTTCTTTTCAAGGCTTTCCTTCACTTGTCTAATAGCTTCAAATTTATAAACAAACTTTGACATAAGTACTCATTAAATGGGTTTTTCTATAATTTGATTTAATCTAGATACAGTTTCTTCAAAAATTGCTTTTTCATTCATATCCTGCTTAAGAAAATTTCTTAAAAGATTAATTTTAGAAAGTGCATGGTCAATTTGCGGATTGCTCCCTTTGACATAAGCACCTATATTAATTAAATCTTCGGCTTCCTTATAGGTAGCGAGCACCTCATTAAATGCAACTGCTCTTTTCTTATGGTCACTGCTGACAATATCCGGCATAACACGGCTTATGCTTTGTAAAGGGTCGACTGCGGGAAATTGACCTTTATTTGCGAGCTGGCGGGAAAGTACCATATGACCATCCAGAATAGATCTGGCTGCATCTGCAATCGGTTCTGTCATATCATCTCCGTCAACAAGAACGGTATAAAATCCGGTGATTGAACCATGCTCGGTATTTCCGGCTCGTTCTAATAATTTGGGTAAAACTGCAAATACCGAAGGTGTATAACCTTTGGTAGTGGGCGGTTCGCCGACAGTCAGTCCGATTTCTCTTTGTGCCATCGCAAATCTTGTCAAAGAATCCATCATCAGGACAACATCCATTCCTCGGTCTCTAAAATATTCTGCGATAGTAGTGCCGATATATGCCCCTTTAAGTCTTATCAATGCGCTTTTATCGCTGGTAGCAACTATTACTACTGATTTTTTTAATCCTTCGGGACCAAGATCCTTTTCAATAAATTCTCTTACTTCCCTGCCCCGTTCACCAACCAATGTAATAACGTTGACATCAGCGTTTGTATTTCGGGCAATCATACCGAGAGTAACGGATTTACCAACGCCGCTGCCTGCAAATATCCCAAGCCTTTGTCCTTTTCCGACAGTAAGCAAACCATCGATAGACCTTACGCCGGTTTGAAGCGGTTCCAATATTCTCTCTCGTTCTAAAGGGTTAGGAGGTTGGCTGTGAATTGACATCATGGTTGAACAATTTATCTCGCCTTTCCCGTCAATTGGATTTCCCAAACCATCAATAACACGTCCGAGAAGTTCCATTCCGACACCGACCTGAAAATTTTTGCCAAGTGCTTTTATTTCGCATGAAGGAGATATGTTTTGAACTTCACCTAAAGCAATGGAAAGAACTTTACCGTCTTTAAAACCGACAACTTCCGACTTGCAGACTTCATTTCCTTCTCTATCGGATACCACGCATATTTCTCCGAGTGAGGCATTTGGTCCCATTGAAACAATAACTAAACCGACTACATCAGAGACTTTTCCGCTGACAATAACCGGATCAAATCCGTTTAATATTTTACTGTATTTCTTTGATATTTTTTCGGAAGTATTCAATTATGCTTTATCCAAATTCAAATTAGCTTCAAAAAGTTTTTTCATTTCATTAATTTGAGTTGATATACGGGAATCTACATTGCCGATTTCAGACTCTACCATACAACCGCCCGGGTCTATACGTTCATCAGCTTCAAAATTAATTTTTGAAAGAGAATCACCCGATAAAAAATTTTTCCCTTTTTCATTTAGTTCCTTGAGGTCGCCGGGATTTAATTTTATCAGTATTTTGCTTGCACCGATTACCCTTTTAAGAGCGTCATTTATAACTTCTTCGATAATCGGATTCAAGGTGATTTCATGCTTAACAATTTTTTCAGAAATTAAGAGGGACATTTTAATAGTGAGTTTTTCAAAAGCATTACTATATTCATTTACTAGATTGTCTAAAGATTCAATAATATTATCCAACTCGCTATACTTCTTATTTAATTTTTCATTATAATCTTCTTCATATTGTTCAAGGGTGGATTTTCTGCCGTTGTCAAATCCTCTTTGATATTGCTGAGCAAATTGAAGCTGAAGCACATCTTCGCTGCTTTCCTGTTTAATCTGACCTGAGGCAAATTGATTACGCAGAGAAACGTTAATTTTCTGAGATTTTAAATTCAATTTAATTACATCAGACATATACTTCCTCTGCGCCTCCGCGGAGATTCAGTGCGATTTCTCCGCTTTCTTCTAGAGCTTTAACTACATCAATTACTTTTGCCTGTGCCGCTTCAACTTCTTTCAATTTCACCATGCCCATATATTGCAATTCTTCTTTAAGCAAGTCAGCGGCTCTTTCCGACATATTACCGAAGATTTTTTCTTTAAGTTTTTCATCGGCGATTTTTAGCGACAAAGCGAGATCCTTTCGGTCGACCTCTCTTAATATTTTTTGGATATCTTTATCCTGAATATTTATTATATCGTCAAAAATGAACATCAATCTTTTTATTTCATAGGCAACGTTCGGATCTTTTTGCTCTATTCCGTTCATTATTTCTTTGCTTAGACTTACATTTGTTCTGTTTAGAACCGCTGCAATACTTTTGGTACCACCGATTTTGCTTAATGACTGACCCATATTCAAGCCTGCCATATCGTCAACAACTTTTTCTATTTGTTTTAAAGTCTGTGGAGAAATTTTCCCAAGAGTAGCTATTCTATAAGCAACATCAGTACGCAGCGGTTCGGTAAGCTCTTTAAGGGCTGCAGCAGTCTGATCCGGATGCAGATGCGATAATATCAAAGCTATTGTCTGTGGATGTTCTTTGTTTAAGAAGCTTATCAATTGACCGGACTCGGCTTTTTTCAAAACATCGAATCCTCGTAAAGTTGTGAGATTTTTAACTTTCTCTATAATTTCAACTGCTTTGTTCATTCCGAATGATTTTTCAAGAACTTGCTGGGCATATTCAATGCCGCCTTCAAGCACATATTCGCGCGCAGTAACCATATTATAGAATTCTTCCATTACAGAATCTACCGTTTGCGAAGGTACATTTCTTACTTTTGATATTTCGGTAGAAATCAATTCTACTTCAGAATTATCAAGATGTTTAAATACTTCCGATGCATTTTCCACATTTAGTGCAATTATAAGCATTGCAGCTTTTTGAGCTCCGGGAATATCTAGTGTTTTATGTTGTTCTTTTGCCATAATTATATAAACTCGTCTTCATGAAGCCAGGCATTTATAAGTTTTGCTGCTTCGACCGGGTTTTTAGAAACGTAATTAGAAATTTTATCTTGTTGTGCTCTTTTTCGGAC
>JAJXTM010000068.1 GCA_021783875.1 Bacteroidota bacterium | reverse complement strand
CAGTAACATAGAATCCTATAACCTCCCTCTCTTTTGAAAGTTTTTCTTTTTCAGACCATAATTTTACTTCAGGCAGATTAGGTTCTGAAATTTTCATTTCATCACTTATTATTTCAAATAGACTATTTTCAGACGAAGATTGATAATGAGCAGCCTTATGACCAAATTCTATAGCTACTTCAACTGATTCATATAAACTAGCTCTGTTTTTATTTATATTATCAAAAGCGCCAGCAACAACAAGTCCTTCTAAAGTTCTTTTATTGACTACTCGCAAGTCAACATTTGCACAAAAATCAAAAATGCTTGTAAAATTTCTTTCTATTTTATTTCTTGTCCTAATGATTTCTTCAACGGAATTGATTCCAACATTTTTAATTGCGGACATACCAAATCGGATTTTCCCGTTCACAACATCAAATGATACTGTGGGATGATTTACATCTGGAGGAAGTACCTCAATCTTAAGTTTTCGACAATCTTCCAAAAAATTTGAGACTTTATTTTTATTTCCAAATTCATTGGTCAAGTTAGCTGCTAAAAATTCAGGAGCATAATATGCTTTTAAATACGCAGTTTGAAACGCGAGATAGCTATAGGCTACCGAGTGACTCTTATTAAATCCATAATTTGCAAATTTATCTATTGCATCAAAGATTTCTTCAGCAATCTTTTTAGGAATGGTATTCTTCTCTGCACCTTCAACAAATCTTGATTTTTGCTGCGCCATAGCTAGTAGGTCTTTTTTTCCCATAGCACGGCGCAATATATCTGCATCTGCAAGGCTCATACCTCCAACTTTATTTGCGATTTGAATTACCTGCTCTTGATACACAATTACACCATAAGTTTCATTTAATATTGGCTCAAGAATATTATGTAGATATTTTACTTCTTTAACCCCAAATTTTCGATCTATAAAATCGTCAATAAACTCCATAGGACCCGGTCGATAAAGTGCATTCATAGCTGAAAGATCATTTAAACTTGTCGGTTTTAATTTTTTAAGATACTCCCTCATAGGACCCGATTCAAATTGAAATATGCCTGTAGTTTGTCCTTTCCAAAAGAGTTGAAATGTTTTTTCATCATCCAATGGTATTTCATCGATGTCTAATTCAATATTATGATTTTTTTTGATTAATTCTAAGGTATCGCGTATTATAGTTAATGTCCTCAAACCCAAGAAGTCCATTTTTAATAACCCAGCACCTTCAATATCTTTCATATTGAACTGAGTAACTATATCATTTTGTGAAACGGCATTAGCAAGAGGGACATAATTGCTTACATCATCCGGAGTAATGACAACTCCAGCTGCATGCTTAGAAGCGTTTCTATTCATGCCTTCTAAAACTTTTGCGTACTTTATTAAGTCTTGGATATCACTTTCTTTTGAATCTTTAATCCACTTCAATTCCGGAACTTCTTTAAGAGCCTGTTCAATAGTATATACCTTTCCAAATTTGGACGGGATAAACTTGGTTATTTTATTTACTGTCGGAATCGGTATTTTTAGTACTCTGGCAACATCCCGAATAACTGCTTTTGAAGAGAGCCTATTAAAAGTAATTATTTGGCTAACACAATTTGCGCCGTATTTATTACGGACATAATCAATAACTTCTCCTCGTTTATCATCTGCAAAGTCAACATCTATATCAGGCATTGATTTTCTTGAAGGATTAAGAAACCTTTCAAATAAGAGGTTATAGGTCAATGGGTTAATATTTGTTATGCCTAAAGAATAGGCTACTAAACTTCCGGCAGCACTTCCTCTTCCTGGTCCGACTGGGATATTCATTTTCTTAGATGAATTAATAAAGTCCTGAACAATCAAAAAATATCCGGCAAATCCCATCTGTTTAATAGTAGAAATTTCAAAATTAAATCTATCTTCAACTTCAGGAGTAACGTTTTTAATTTTTTTATACAAACCTTCCTTTGAAAGAAGTTCAAAATAATCATCTAATGATTTTGCTGGTGAATTTTCAGGTATAGGAAATTTGGGGAATAAATAACCGTCATGATCAATATTTAGGTTTATCTTTGAATCAATTTCTAAAGTATTTTCAATTGATCCTTTATAATTCTTAAACAGTTTTTTCATTTCATCTGCAGATTTAAAATAAACCTGATCCGTTCCATATCTAAGCTGTTTGTAATCCGTACCATTTTTATCAGAGAGCAGTAAAAGGATATTGTGGGCTATTGAATGTTCCGGTTCGATATAATGACAATCGTTGGTAGCAACTAATTTAATCCCGAGTTCTTTAGAAAGTTTCGGCATGCCCTCTAAAACATTTTTTTCAACTTCCATATTATGGTCTTGGATCTCCAAATAAAAGTCGTCTTCAAAAATATCCTTATATTTTTTGGCAACCTCCTTTGCCTTATCATAATTGCCGTTTACCAAATAAGTAGAAACCACACCTCCGGCACAGGCAGAACTACAAACCAATCCGTCACGATGTTTTTTAATTAATTCCAAATCAATTCTTGGTTTGTAATAAAAACCTTCTGTATGACCCAGGGTTGACAATTTTGATAGATTATCATAACCTTCTTTATTCTTGGCAAGAAGTATTAAATGGTTATAGTGCTTAGCCCTTTTCTTTCCTCCTACTTCATCTCCCTTTCCTTTGTCAAACCGGCTGCCCTCAGAAACCACATAAGCTTCCATTCCGACAATTGGTTTTATACCTTCTTTTTTTGCTTTTTTATAGAACTCTGCAATACCATACATTACACCATGGTCGGTTAGAGCCACAGAAGTCATGCCATGTTTTTTTGCTGCTTCAATTAGACCATCGACGGTGCATGCACCATCTTGCAAGCTATAATGAGTATGATTATGTAAGTGTATAAAGTCAGACATATATTTTAATTTTCTTGGTGAGGAAGATTTATTTTGTTCTCAATATTACTGAAATAATAAATAAAAAACTGTTCGCAAGTATTATTTTTTTTCAAATGTGATCAATTCATAGATTAAAAACATTTAATATTTACTACAAATTAAAAGATATCAATTATATCTAATTTGCAAAGAAATATATTCCCACTTTCGTGGGAATATATTATTGATATTTTTTTTGATTAAAAATAAGAATTAAGTTTTAATTTAATCGAAAAAGCTAATTTAATTATTTCTAAAATTAAGAGGTACATTTACCTTCAAACTTATATTCCTTCCCATTTCGTATACCCCAATTCTACCTGTTACATTGTTTGGGTCAGTGTACTTCAATCTACTCATATTACTTTGATATGCAACATCCAAAATGTTACTTCCATAAATATAGACTGAGAAAAGTTTTTTCCCACCAGAAAGTATATCGGCACCAATACCAAGATTCAACAAAGTATAGGCAGGTGTAACTGTTTCATTTCCGAATTTATAATAGATTTTATCTTGTTCAAAATAATGTTCAATATCAAACCGGAAATAAGCATCCTTAAAAATATTGCCCAAAGATTTTGCGTTAAATTCTATTCCGGAAATATATTTAAATGGAGGAGTGTAAGGTAGATATTTCGTTGAATCGGGCTGGTTTTTCTGGATAGCACTAAGCATTGAAAAAGTATTATCAAAATGAAACCATTGTGCTTGTTGGGGATGATAATTGAAAATTAATTCTACTCCTGAAATGACAGCATTTCCTGAGACATACTTAAATGTCGGTCCACTCATTTTTGCCATTACGTCAGTACTTATTGAGTCACCACCAAAGACGCTAGCAAGTTTAACTGGGAAAATATAATTATCAATATTGTTATCAAATAATGTTATTTCTGTTGAGATATCGTTTGAGCTATAACCTAATGTCAAATCTAACTGTAAGCTGGTTTCCGGTTTTAGGTTAGGATCACCAATTTCATAAAAGGGAGTACCATCATGGATTCCATTGCTTCCGCTTTCTGCTATATTTGGTGCACGAAATCCGCGAGATAAATTTATCTTTCCATAAAAGTAATCAGTAAAATCATAAGCAGTCCCTATACTTCCAGAAACACCAGGGAAGTCAGAATTATAAGAGGTGAACCTATGAACTGCATGTGTTGTAGGCCCATTTAATTTTACTCCATTAGAATCCAAATAAAGATCATCTCCATGCAGAGTACGATTATCGAAACGCAATCCTCCGGAAACGGATAGTCTATTAAAAGATTTTTTACCGACTGCAAAAATCCCAATATCAAATAGGTTATAAGCCGGTACAAGGAATAGCAATCCTTTATTTTGTGATGTTTGCTGCATACCATTTGTTCCAAATGAAAATTCAAAATTATTTTTTTCTGGAAGAATATAATTTAGATCATAATTAATTGTGTTAAGAAAATAATATATGTTGTATATGTTACCAACAGTGACATCGTTAGCTTCCTGACGAAGATTTTGCTGGAATCCCAGACGTAATCCTAATCGTCCATCACCAAAAGCAAAACTATTGTCGAAGACAGCTTTATAATGCCTGACATGCTGATGAATAATCATATCATGGCTGTAAGTCGTTAAATCAGAATTAGACACAATAGCTGCGCTATCTGAACCATCCGAAGCAAGCACATGTTTTGTAAATTGACCTGTAGCGCTATCTCTTCCGCCTTCCACAATACCTAGCTTTAAATCGAAGCTGCTTAAAGTTAACATAGAATATCCCCAACTTCTATTAATTCCTATAGATGCCTTAAAATTATTTTCTCCATATCCGGAGTTAAATACATATCCATCATATTTGTCCTGATATGCGTGTGAATTTAGGTTAGTGTAACGAATATTCCAGGTAATATCATTATCATTACCTGCAAGAAAGGCAGAACCTGCGTAATAACCGTTATTAGTTTGGTAGTTTGCAATGATATTTCCTTTGATTTCACCTTCCGGCAGAGTGGGAAATGAAAGCATATTGATAACTCCTGCCATTGCATCAGAACCATAGCTTAGGCTGGCGGGACCGCGCATTATTTCAACCTTGTAGACAGAAAATGGGTCGATTTCTATACCAAACTCATCTCCGAATTGCTGTCCTTCCTGTCGGATACCATCATTAACCACTACAACACGGTTATAACCTAAGCCGCGAATAATCGGTTTAGAAATTGCAGGACCTTCGGTAATCTCTGATACCCCCGGAGAATTCTTCAATGCATCTATTATATTGTTTGAACTTGTCTCTAAAAAACTATTTTGGCCTACTACACTGACGGGAACCGGATTGCTTCTCTGTTCAGTGGCAGAAGGAACTCCTGTTACCACTACTTCCTGCATCTCAATACTTGATTGAATCAAATTAAAATTAACTATCATCGATTCTTTAATTGATATTTCTTTAGATTGGGAAAGATAGCCAAGGTAGCTGATCTCGAGTAAATAAGTACCATCTGGGATATTTTTAATTTCATAATATCCATGTTTATTAGTTACAGACCCAATCTTTATATCCGGAATGTAGACTGAAGCTCCTTTAAGCGGATTGCCATCCACCGAATCCACTATTTTGCCCCGAAGCACACTTTGTGCGAAGGAAAAATTATATACTAAAGCTAAAATTATAACCAATATTCCTAAATTTAATTCAATATTTTTCATATAGATCACTTTCATCATAAAAAAATTATATTGTCGAGTCCTTAGAATATGCGTAATTGAAATTCTTTATATCATGGACTTATCCAAAATTTCTTTAAAATTGCTAATAATTGTTTTCTACTAAATCACTTAATTATAAAAATGAAATGAATTCTTTATTTTTCCCGATTAATAAATAAGCAAGATAAATAATTTACATTTTCATCAAATCTTAAAAAATAGTTATTGTTAATTAGAGTAATTAAAGATTAGGCGGAGGGGAGAAAATATTTATAGTCGGCGATTTATAAAGTGAAACATAAACTGCAATATTTATGAGTGAACATTGCATTATTTTAATGCGCAATTGGGAGGCAAAATTCTTGTTATAATTAGGAAATTTCAGGACATTATCATAAAAGTTTTTAACAGGCAATGAATTTGGATATGCGTCTAAATTATTTTTTATTAAAGAAGAGGCATTTTCGACATAGCTGTCTTCTCTTAAGTCGCAAACTGCAAAATATTTTATTCTCCCTTTTCGAAATTCCTTTTTAATAATGTCATACATTTTCCCGTTTGCCCGAATTTCTTTTCCGTTAAGAACTTCAATGTCCTTTTGGTCAGAAGTAAATTCGATATAATTATCGATTTTAGGATCGTAATGATCATCCAATTCAGATCTGATTTTGCACACCTGGATTTCAATCAAATCGAATAATAAAAGGCCAAATGAATTAAAAGTAAATGATAAAATTAAAAAAACAGCAAAGAATTTCTTCATTTTTGAAATTAGCCCAAATCAAATCCTTAGAAGGTTAAAATTCAAGATTTATATTAAGCAGACTCAGCAAACATTTTATATTGCTCGTACATTGAGGCAGCAGCATCGAAGTCAAATCTAGTTCTAATAGTAAATGCCTGGTCGCGCTTGTCTATAGGTAAATCATCCTCCCATTCCATATTCGAATTTAGGACTTTATGGCTGTCCACATCCTCAATTACCCAAGATCCAATGCCATTTTTTCGTGATTTCATTGTTAAAAAAATCATCCCGTCAATTTGGAATTTAACAGCTAAATCAAACCATCTTATTTTTTCTTGATCATTTATCATTTTAAAAGTTTTTTTACTTCATTATCGAAAAATTCTTCGACTTTATTAGCGGCATAAGCTATTGAAAATTTTAGAACTTTAATAAAAGGGTAAATGGCTTTTTAATTTCCTAGAAATGATCTATATGGAAATCTTTATGTTAAATTGCACCTTATAAAACTAAAATTACCAAAAGTACTATATTATTATTTTTTTCTTTGCTTATGTTTCTGATTGTCAACTTTTTTATTTTTTTTGATTTGGAGCTTATCCTGTTCATGAGAATGGTCAATCAGATATACATCTGCATAGCGTACCATACTTTCTTCAATAATATTAAAAGCATCTTCTTTACCTAGGAATTCATTAACCTCAACATGTTTATGTTCAAGTGCTTTATAATCCTGGAAAAACCTTTTTAGTTCGACCATAGTATGCGGAGGTAATTCATCCAAAGTGTCAATGTAATTCACGGCAATATCATTGTTAGCAACGGCTATAATTTTTTCATCTCTTTCATTACTGTCAATCATATGCATCACTCCGATTACTTTAGCAGAAACTATACAAAGGGGTTCAACATCAATGGAAGATATGACGAGAATATCAAGAGGATCATTATCGTCTGCAATAGTTCTTGGAATGAATCCATAATTTGCCGGATAATGAACTGCAGAAAATAAAACACGGTCTAATTTCAGAAGACCGCTTTCTTTATCTAGTTCATATTTACCTTTAGAACCTTTTGAAATTTCAATAACACTATTAATTATATCGGGAGCTTTTTCCCCTAATTTAACACAATGCCACGGATTTTTAATATCGTATTTTACCATAAAATTTTCCGAAATTTAATTTAATAACTGGGCAGATATTTATTTAATTCCCAAGGAGTAACTTCCAAACGATAATCTTCCCATTCCAATCGTTTAGCATTAATAAAACGGTCAAAGACATGAGTACCCAGAGCTTCCTTTACAACGCTATCTTTTTCCAGCTCATATATAGCTTCTTCTAAAGAACCGGGCAAAACATTAAGTTTAGTCCCTTTCAAATTATTTTGCAGGAGATATACGTTCTCTTCATTTGCCTCTGGCAGCGGAAGTTCTTTTTTTATACCGTCTAGACCTGAAGCGAGCATTACGGCAAATGCAAGATATGGGTTGCAACTTGGATCAGGGCAGCGCAGTTCAATGCGGGTTGATTCATGAGTATGAGCACGAGGAATTCTTATAAGAGCAGATCGATTTATACGGCCCCAACTAACATTTACGGGTGCTTCATATCCCTGCACTAATCTCTTGTAAGAATTAACGAGAGGTGCAAGAATAGCGCACATCCCTCTCGCGTGGCTTAATTGACCTGCGATAAAATGTTTTGCAATTTTAGAAAGACCATGCGAATCACCCGGATCTGAAAACGCATTTGTACCGTTTATTTTAAAACTTAAACTTTGATGAACATGCATTCCGCTTCCATTCAATCCTCTTATTGGTTTCGGCATAAACGTAGCGTAAAGTCCTTTTTGCTCTGCTAAGATTTTTACCAGTACTCTAAAGGTTATTGAATTATCTGCAGTTTTTAATGCGTCAGAATAACGAAAATCAATTTCATGTTGTCCAGTAGCAACTTCATGATGCATAGTTTCCGTTTCAATGCCAAAAGAGGAAAGAGCATCAGTCATTTGACGCCAAAGGCTAGTTGCTACCATATCAACAGGCTGATCAAAATAACCGGCACTATCCTGAGGACGCGGCGTAATTAAATTTCCATCTCCTAAAGGTTTAAGAAGAAAAAACTCTAATTCGGGACCTGTATTATATATGAAACCCATGTCTTCTGCTTCTTGAATAACTTTTGAAAGAACAGTACGAGGATCTCCTAAAAAAGGCTGTCCATCAGGAGTATAAATATTGCAGATAAGTCTTCCGGTTTTTTCTTTTCCTGAAAGCCATGGAAGAATAGCAAAAGTAGAAATATCGGGCACGAGATACATATCACTTTCTGCAATACGCGCAAATCCTTCTATTGATGATCCATCAAACCAGATTCCGTGATTTAGGGTTGGCTCAAGTTCTCTAGTAGGAATTGTAACATTTTTACGTGCACCGACAATATCCGTGAATTGTAAATCAATAAAATTAATTTCTTCTTGCTTGACAAGAGCAAGTAATTGTTCAGGAGTAAGACTTTTTTTATTTGTAAACATATTAATGATGAAAATGTTGAAGCAATATAGCTAAAAAAACAATAGCTAACATAATAAAAACAGCACTGCCCACTGCAATAAAAACAGGTTTTTTCCAGAATGGGGCAGCAGATGCAGCTCCGGTTGCACGATCTAATATTGAAATATCCACGGTATCCAGATTATTAAGCTCATTTATCATTTCTTGCATATTAGCATACCGATCATTTGGATTTCTTTGCAAACACCGGGCTATGACCGAAGCTAATTGCGGTGAAATTCCTTTTTGCTCTTTATCAAGTCTGGGTATTGCTCCTTGAAGATGCTGCGCCATAATTGCTAAATTATTGTCTCCTCCAAATGGTAATCGACCAGAAAGTAATTCGAAAAGGATAATTCCTAAAGCATAAATATCAGTACGTTTATCTCCCCTATGACCTTCAATTTGCTCGGGAGCCATATAATCTGGGGTACCTGCAGCACCGCTAAAATTAGCATAAGTTACTCTATGGGAACCTTTTGTTAGTGTAAGACCAAAATCTATGATAACAGGTTGTCCATCTGTGCTAACTAAAATATTTTCAGGTTTCAGATCCCTGTGAATTATATCGTTATCGTGACAATGAGACAAGCCATCCGCTATTTTACTAATGAGCTGGACAGAATCTTCAGGTGCAATCGGAGAATTTTTACGTATAATTTCTCGCAGGGATTCTCCATTTACCAACTCTGTTACCAAATATGGAGTATTATTAAATCTTCCGGAACCAACACCTTTTTGAATCGCAGGATGATTTAAAGTCCGCATCACTTCTAACTCGCGTTGGAATCTTTCGTACTGAGCGGGATCTCCTATAGACATTCTGTCAGGAATTTTTAAGACAACTTCTTTGCCGCTTAGCAGATCGTATGCGCGATATATATCGCTCATTCCGCCTTTAGCTAAATGTTCCCGAATTTGGTAATGATCAAATTGGTCGCTTATTTGAAGCATAGATGATATTGGCATAGTAATTTTGATTTAATTATGAATTATAAATAAGATTTAACATAAAAGCAAAGCATGTCGAATCGGGCTTTTTAGTTAAATTTAACATATATCATTAAAATATTATTTTATTAATTTTCGCAGGAAATTGGGAATAAAACTAATTTTCCGCGAATCTGAATTATCCGTAACCTTACCTAAACGTTTTAAATAAATAGCCACAATGGATAAATTATCATCACTATCCCTTTCCATTGCTAAATCGAAAATTTTCAAAGCTAATTTTTCAGGATCTTTTATATCTTGTGACAATTGAGCAAACTCACTGTCTTCAATAACCGACCAAACACCATCAGTACAGAGTAGTATTATATCGTTTTCAGACACAGAAACTTTAAAAATGTCCGGTTGAACAAATAAACTTACTCCAAGACATTTATCTAAAACTGAACGCTGGTTATGGGTTCTTACTTTATCGGGAGAAAGAATTTTCATCCTAACTAATTCACCGACTCTTGTATGATCATTTGTTAAGCACGAAATATTATTATTCCGAATCAAATAAGCTCTGCTGTCTCCTACATGACCGACATACATATTATGCCCGACAATATTAACGGTTGTCAATGTTGTTCCCATTCGACCGGACCCTAATTGCTGTGCTTTTTGATAAACACTTAAATTCGCATTTTGAATTCCAACTTTAAATTTTTGAAGAGGTGATGCGCCTTCTGCTTCATAAAAAGTTTCGAAAAAAGTTTCAAGCGCTATTGAACTTGCAATTCCTCCGTGGGCATAACCTCCCATCCCATCTGCTATTCCATATAAATGTCCGACAATGTAATTAATTTCATCGTCATTCCTGCATAGCAATACAGAATCCTGGTTATCAGCCCGAATTTTCCCGGCATGAGTAAAACTAAAGGTATTTATTTCAACATTGTCAACTGCCGTCATCGGCATTCCTTAATAGAAATAAACACAGGAAGAGCCAGTAATCGTGACTCTTCCCGGTTAACATAAATTAATTATTAAATTATTTAATAGCTGCCCTAACAGGCGGAATAATATATTTGCCATGTTTCCTACTGTTTAATACAAGATAGGCAGCACTAATTAATCCCCATCCTCCGGTTATCCAAAGCGCCATTTTTGTAGCATCAGCCGAAACTCCAGGAGTAGTTAAGCCAATAAATACAACTGCAACTAAAAGACCGATATTTCCCAAAAATCCTAATATAGGTATTATTGCATGTTTACCACTATGGAATTCTGTTCTTCCCACAAAGGTAACAAAGGTTAATCCGCAAATAATTGCATACAAAATAAAAGTTCCTATATTAGATGCCAAGGTAATACCAGTAAGAGCGGTAACATTTATTACACCTACACTGCCTAAAATGGCAGAAACTAAAACAAGCATC
>JAJXTM010000067.1 GCA_021783875.1 Bacteroidota bacterium | reverse complement strand
TGCTCATGGAACTATAGAAACTGCAGTTGAAGCAATTAAGGGAGGTGCCTATGATTATATAACTAAGCCATTTACTCATAAAGAATTTATTCACCTTACGGAAAAGGTTTTTGAACATCATTTACTCCTTAAAGAAATAAAAGGATTAAGAGCTCAAATCAACGAATCATTTGATACTGGGGAGATTATATCGAATAATATTCAAATGCGTGAAATATTAAAACTGAGTAAAGATATTGCCGGAAGTGATATCTCTGTCCTTATTGAAGGTGAAAGCGGTACAGGGAAAGAAATTCTCGCCCGCTATATACATCAAAATAGTAAAAGAAACTCTAATGCTTTTGTTACTGTAAATTGTGCGGCAATTCCTGAAAGCCTTTTTGAAAGTGAAGTTTTTGGGCATATTAAAGGATCTTTTACAGGTGCATTAAAAGATAGAATTGGAAGATTTGAAACCGCTGACCAGGGAAGTGTGTTTTTGGATGAAGTAGGCGAAATTCCAAAACCAATGCAAGTCAAACTTTTACGTTTTTTGCAAAATATGGAATTTGAAAGAGTGGGTGAGAGTATTTCACGAAAAATAAATGTCAGAATTATCAGCGCAACTAATAGGAATATTGACGAAGATATTAAAAGCGGAGATTTTCGTGAGGATTTTTATTACCGGATGAGCGGTATAAGAATTAAATTGCCTACCCTTAAAGAACGGAAAGAAGATATCCCCTTATTAATTGAATATTTTTTAAAAAAATATTCTCCGGAAGTGGAAATAATTGTATCACCTGAAGTTACAAAATTATTAAGTGAGTATAATTGGCCGGGAAATATTCGAGAACTCGAAAATGTAATTAATCGTGCAATAATTTTAGCTAAAGATCAAGTAATCAAGAAAGAACACCTCCCAAGTGAAATTTATCATGAAAACAAACATGAATTTGATTCCGATTTGCTGAGTTTAAATGAAATTGAGAAAAAATATATTATCAAAGTTCTTACTCAATTCAATAATCCTAAAGATGCTGCAAGAATCCTTGGGATTTCGTTGACGACTCTATGGCGCAAAAGAAAGGAATATAAAATATAAAATTCGTTCATTCTGAAATTTATTATGCAATTGAAATTTCATAATGAAATTTGTAAATTAAAAGATTAAATACACTTAAAAAATAATTTCATTTTGAAAATAAATTAATTTAATTTGAATACCTTAATTCTAATTTGATAATTTAAATTGATAAAATTCCAATAAATCAATGGATTATTTTGTCAAAAATAATAATTTCCCGGCACAGGATTTGAGAATAATAGTCGTTATTAATTAACAAACAATAAACAAAATAATGGAGATAAAACACCCATGAAACAATCTATCTTTATCACAGTTCTCACTATTGCTGCATTCGCAATTGCGTTGGCAATATACAACTTAGTTTTCGGAAATCCTGCTAATTTTGCCGATGGAGTTGGACGTTCAAATCCGCAAGGAAATTTGCTCGGAACTATTTATACCGGCGGACCCCTAGTAGTTCTTTTGGTTATGTTATTATTGATGGACATAGCAATAATTTTTGAAAGAATTCTTACATTGAAAAAAGCCGGAGGAAAAAAAGCAGTTGCGAATTTCTTCAAAGATGTAATTGGCTCATTAGAAAGAAGTGATTATGATGGCGCAATTGAAGCTTGTGATAATCAAAGAGGTTCTGTAGCTAATGTTATTAAAGCTTCTCTTACGAGATATAAAGAACTAACAGCTCATGGAAAATCAGTTGATGCTGAAAAACAATTAGCAGAAGTTCAACGATCTGTTGAAGAAGCTTCTATGCTTGAGACTCCTATGCTTGAAAAGAACTTAATTACTCTTTCTACTATAGCGTCAATTGCAACAATGGTTGGTCTATTAGGAACAGTAGTCGGTATGATTAGAGCATTTGCCGCTCTTGCAAGAGCCGGCGCTCCAGATGCTATTCAGCTTGCAACAGGAATTTCAGAAGCTCTTATCAATACTGCTGGTGGTTTAATTACTGCAATCTTAGGTATTGTTGCTTATAACTTTTTTGTTAATAAAGTAGATAATTTTACATACCTTGTTGATGAAGCAAGCTATAATGTAATTCAAATCCTTAAATCCAAATAAAGAGGCTTAATAATGCCAAAGATAAAAAAATCGCGTCTTCCCGTAAGAATTGATATGACTCCCATGGTAGACGTTGCCTTTCTATTATTAACGTTCTTTATGCTTACAACCCAGTTTTCGCCTGCTGAGCAAGTGAAAATTGAAGTTCCGAGCTCCCATTCCGCTTTTAAAGTACCTGACTCTGATGTTATGACAATTTTCGTTGATAAAGATGCTAACATTTATATGGGTGTTGACGGGCAAACTTTAATGGCAAGATTATTTGGTCAGGATGCCAAGCTTAAAAGAATGGTTCAAGTAAAACTTGAAAATCTAGGTGACCTTTTAATTCAAGCTCGTATAAGTAATCCTAAATTAAGAACGGTTATCAAAGGTGACGTAAATGCAGACTACGGAGTTATTGAAGACATTATGAATGTTCTGCAAAAAACTCAAATTACAAGATTTGCAATGATAACTAATCTTGACACTAAATAATTAAAAAAGGATATTAAAAAATGAGCGGAGCAGATGTAGGCGGCGGAAGAGAAGGGAAGTCAAAAGGACATAAAAAGAAAAAAGCAAAAAAAAGAGCCGGCGTTCGTGTAGATATGACGCCAATGGTTGATGTTGCTTTCCTTTTATTGACTTTCTTTATGCTTACTACCGTCATGAGAAAACAACAAACACTGGAGATAAATTTACCTCCTGATGCTAAAGCAAAAGTCCAAATTGCACAATCTAACCTTATGACAGTCTATATTGACGATAGAGATAGCGTTTTTTATGCAACTGGGACAGATAAACCACAATCTATTCAGTTCAATGGATTGAATAATTTTTTCCTTAAACAATTAGCTCAAAATTCAAAGCTGGTTGTCCTCTTAAAATTCGATAGAAAAAGTAAATATCATATGATGGTCGATGTAATTGATCAGTTAAACCTTGCTAAATTGCAGCGGTTTTCAATTGCACCAATGACCGATGCAGATAAACAAGCACTTGCCAAGGCATCTTAGAAAGTGAGGATGAAAAAATGAATAATAACATTATGGCAATAGATAAAACTCAATACGGCGCCTTCGAACTGAAAAGGCTGTACCAAAAGTACTACAGTATTGGGTTCGCAATATCAGTTCTAATTCTTGGCCTTCTTATAGGTTCATATATTTTTATCCAGTCTATTTCTAAAGACGATGAAAATAATATTTCTACAGTTAGAATTTTGAAATATACTGACCTTGGACCTCCCCCGTCATTGAATGACCAAACCCAGCAACAGTTGGCAGTTACTGCCCCTACAATTGCACCAAATGTTGGAGTCCCGGTTCCTGTACCTGATGCTGAAGCTCCTAAAGAACAAACGATTGCTACCCAACAGCAAATGAGTCAGGTCTCTTCACCAGTCGGAGAAGGAACCGGCGGTAATGTCCAAATTACTAAAGACCTAAAAGTTGAGCAACCTACAGACCAGGCTCCCGATATTAATTCGTTTGTTGCTGTTGAAAAAGAACCTGTACCGGTCGTTACTGCACAGCCTGAATATCCTGACCTTGCAAAAAGAGCAGGTATTGAAGGTACGGTTTATGTCAAAATTTTGGTTAGCAAAGAAGGCAAACCAATTAAAGCAGTAGTCATTAAAAGTGATTCCGAAGTGTTTAATCAACCTGCTGTAAATGCGGCTATGAAATTTGTGTTTACTCCCGCTATCCAGCATAAATCACCAGTTATGGTGTGGGTTGTTGTACCTTTTAGATTCAAACTTAATCAATGATCACAAAATGATCTGGATGAAATATCTTGCATACGCAATTGCTTCCATTTTTGTTCTTTTTGGAGCATCTCTCATTGCAGGATATTTCAATTCGGATATCTTACCCGGTCAACTCAGATTAATGATGGGTATTGTTTTAATATTATACGGGATCTTTAGGATTGTTATAACTTACTCTAAAAAAGATAATGATACCAATGAAAGTTAAACTCTTTTATATTTTGTTAACATTCATCTCAGTATTTATAATACTTAATGGCTGCCAACAAAATGAAATTACTCCGACTTCCGGCGATTTAATTGCCGGTGTTGACGAAGGAGTATATCCTATTATCTATAAAGAGAAAATTGTTTTTGATACATTATATAAAAAAGCTAATATTCATCTTAAAAAATTAACTCCTTTTGAAGGAATTGCCGGAATCTTAAATGGAGACTATAAAATATTTATCAGTACCAGAGGGCTTAATTCAAAACAGCAAAATTTTGTTGATAGTAATAAGATTGACTTAAGAACTTTTAAGTTTTGTTATGATGCTTTGGCAGTTATCGTACCTAAAAATAGCAGCCTGAATAATATAAGAATAGATGAACTGCAAAATCTTTTAATAGGAAAAACAAACGACTATAGTGTTGTTATTCCACAAACTAATTCCGGAACTTATCAATATATAATGGAATCAATTCTTAAAGACCAACCTCCTAAGAATGTTGAATTGGTACCTAACGATAGTGCAGTTTATGCAAAAGTTGTTAACAGTAATAATAAAATTGGCTTATTAAGTTTTAATACTGTTCAGGATTCATCTAAAATTAAATTTTTAAAAGTTGGAGACTTTAATCAAAATAAAGTTGATGATGTTTATTATGAACCTCATCCGGGATTGGTTATAAAAGATTATTATCCTTTTAAGCAAACAGTTTACGTTTTTCTGAATGAAAAGGGAATAACTGTTGCTTCCGGATTTGCAACATTTCTGACAAGTTATGAGGGGCAAAAAATTGCACTCTCTCAAAACTTAGCCCCGGCAGCAGTTCCAGTAAAAATTAATGAAAATCAATAATATGGACTACAAAATGAAATCAATTACCTTAATTTTCATCTTTATGTTAGCAGCAAGTTTTTCATTTGCTCAGCAGAGATATAATGATGCATCAAATTTTATCCAAAATAAACAATATGATAAGGCTCTTGCCATAGCACAGGATTATCTGAATCATGATTCAACTGATATTGCAATAAAAATATTAGTTGACCTTTCTACTACCGATGGAAAAAATCCTAAAGTTTATGAAGCCTTAGGAGATGCCTACTATAAAATGGGTGTAATGGAGCTTTCTGTAAATGATTACCAAAAAGCTGAAAGCCTAGATTCATTAAATGCTCTTCTGAAATATAAAACTGGTAAAGCCCTAGAAAAACAACAAAGCTATACTGATGCAGCTAACAAATATTTACAGGTAATTGGGCTTGACTCAACTTATTCTCCTGCTTATTTATCCCTTGGGACTATCCTATTCTATGCAAAACAGTACCCAAATGCAGCATATTATTTAAGCAAATACTTAAAATATAATACTAAGAATTATGATGCTTACTTCTTTACTGCTAGATCATTTTTCTTAATGCAAAACTTCCCTAGCGCTGCCGATGTTGCTAAGAATGGATTAATCGTCTTTCCAAATGATGTCAAATTAGAAAAAATTGAGGGTCTTTCGCTGACTTTTAGTAAAAAGTTTCCGGAAGCTGCGGCTGTTATTGGTTCACTTCCCGATTCTGTCTTTACAGCTAATGAATATTCCCAAATGGGACAAGAATTCAAGTTTGGTCATCAGGATTCGATTGCTATAATTTTAATGGATAAAGCAGTTAAAAAGGATTCTACGCTTTCGGAACTTAATCAGGAAATAGCTAGCCTTTATCTCGGAGAACGTAAATTTGATCAAGCTATTTTATATTATGATAGAAGAATCAAATCAGACTCTACCTCATATAGCTCATATGTTAATAAATCTCTATGTTATTTGCAATTACAGAATTATGACAGCGCTAAGGCTTCGCTTCAGCAGGTATTGAAGATTAAAGATGATTATATGCCGGCATTAACTTGGCTGGCTAGGACTGATCAATATATGAAAAACAATGAGGATGCTGCAGATGTTTATAACAAGATTTTAAAGGTTGTTGCAGGTAGTGAAGATAAGAATAAAGCGGAAGTCTCAGAAGCTTATGGCTTTTTTGGATATAATGACCTAGTTAAGAAAAAATATAAGGATGCTATTGTAAGTCTAAAATCAGCCTTGAATTACGCTCCTGATAATGCGCAATATCATTTATGGCTTGCCCAGGCTTATGCATTTACTGGAAACAAAGCAGAAGCCGGCAAGGAATATCGCCAAGTTTTGACTATAGATCCGAATAATGCTGATGCAAAACGTGGTTTAAAACTTTTAAGTTTTTAAATGAAAATTAATATTTTAAAGGATTATTTAGCAATACCTTGGGTTAAAGTAATAGTTTGGATTGCATTAACTATTGTCGGACTACTTTTAATTGCTGCGGTTGCTAATTATTTGACAATATCGGTTTTCCATTTTTAATTTATTAGGAACTTAATTCTTAGCGGAATTCAATCTTAATTGAGTTCCGCTTTTCTATTTATATAAATTAGAGTTTAAAAACAGCAAACATCGGCGGAATTTCTTATCTTTACAAAAAATAAATTTAAAATATTTTCGGATTTTTATGGATGTCTTCGATTCAAAATACTTTCTATATCAAAATAATCAGCTTTATTGCGAAAAAATACCTGTCAAGGAGATTTTAGAGGAAGTAGGAACTCCTGCTTATATCTATAGCAAGAAATTTTTTATTGATACATATAAAGAATTTGATTCCTCACTAATAAATTTTTCTCATAAAATATTTTATGCGGTGAAAGCTAATTTCAACTTAAGTGTAATAAAAACATTTTCAGATCTTGGAAGCGGCTTCGATGTAAATTCTGAAGGTGAATTATATAGAGTTATGAAATTAGGAATCGATTCCTCTAAGATTATCTTCTCCGGTGTCGGTAAAACAGCTAATGAAATTAAAATCGCTTTAGAAAATGATTTACTATTGATTAAGGCTGAATCTCAAGAAGAATTAATAACGATTGATAGTATAGCAAAGAATTTAAATAAAAAAGCTAAGGTCGCTATTAGAGTAAATCCCGATGTTGATCCTAAGACTCATCCTTATATCTCTACCGGTCTAGCTGAGAATAAGTTCGGTATTGATATGGCAGAAGCTAAAGAAATTTTTCTAAATTCCGGAATTTATAAGAATATCGAATTTACCGGTTTGGATATGCATATAGGTTCGCAAATTATTACTGTTGATCCTTTCGTTTCAGCTGTTGAAAAAGTGTCTGATTTATTTCAAAAGTTAAAATTAGAAGGTATTCATCTAAAACACTTAGACTTAGGCGGCGGTATTGGTGTTGTCTATAACCATGAAAAAATATTTTCTGCTGATGAATATGTGGGTGCAATATCTCCTTATATAAGAAATTTAGATTGTGAAATTTTTATTGAACCTGGCAGATATTTTACAGCTAACGGCGGAATACTTGCGGGAAAAGTATTATATTCTAAAAAAAATCATGATAAAAATTTTATTATTGTCGATGCCGCTATGAACGATTTACTCCGACCAAGCATTTATGGTTCATATCATCAAATTCTGCCGGTTGAAATGAAACTTAACCGCGAAAAAATTTTAGCTGATATCGTAGGCCCTGTCTGTGAAAGCGGTGACTTCTTGGCAAAAAATAGAGCTATCATCAAACCTGAGCAGGGAGAATATCTTGCAGTTATGTCATCCGGCTCATATGGAATGACTATGGCGTCAAATTATAATGCGCGTCGTCGACCACCCGAAATCTTAGTCGATGGTGATAGTTTTCGCATTGTTAGAAACCGAGAAACTTTTGAGCATTTATTATATGATGAAATATTTTAAGGAGATTATATGAAAAAAAATAAAATAATTACTTTAGCAACACTGTTGACTTCATTCTTGTTCTTTTTTAATGGTTGTTTAATATTTCATAAAATCAATTATGAAGTTCATCTAAATACACCCGAAAAAGGATATGTAATAATTACTGCGTATGATTTACGCTCGGATGCAGAAAATGATGCTGAATTTGAAAAAGATAAATCAAATCTTTTTAACTTTATGCTTAATAGTAAAGAATTTGTTGATCAACAAAAGGCTCAAGGAAAAGAAATATATTCCAGAAAGTTGTTTGTAAAGGACAATATCCTTATTGGGCAGGCAGAATATCGATTTGACAGTACCAAGGCTGTCGAAAATATTAAATACGAAGATGGCTTCCATTATCTTAATCTGGCTCTTGATGATAGTGTTATATCAACAAATGGAGTAATTGTAAAATCAAAAGACTTCAAAAGAATTCTTTGGGGAAAAGATGTTAAAACATTGAAATTTGAAATGTTTAGCCAATCTTTTAACGGAAATCCTTATAGACCTCTTGCTCCGTTTTATAAAAAATAAACAATTTATATTTTTTCTTTTTATTTAAAAGGAATTGAATAACGATAGCTTCAATACAAAATAAATTGGGCGATAATATTTAATGTTAATAGAAGTTGTTTTCCCATTACCATTTAGAAAATCATTTACATACCTTGTTCCAAAAGAACTTGAATTGGCGGCAAAATTTGGGGTTCGCGTATTAGCACCATTCGGCAAAAGATACATTACTGGCTTTATAATCGGTCAACCTGAAACCACTCAGGATTTAGTAAAAATTAAACAAATTATCGATATTATTGATTCAATTCCTTTATTTAGTAAAAGTGGATTTAGTTTTTATCAATGGATGTCAGAATATTATTTATCATCTCTTGGAGAAGCATTAAAACTATCTGCTCCTTATGGAACTGATGTTGAGTCGAAGAGAAAAATTATTCCTGATAAAACATTATGCGGAAAATTATTTATTGACGATAAAAAAAAAGACTCGGTTCGATCAAAAATTCTTGCTGTACTTTCATTAAGTGATGAAATAAGTTTTAGCTCTCTACAAAAGGAGGTAAAGAAAA
Source organism: Bacteroidota bacterium (assembly GCA_021783875.1). GTDB lineage: Bacteria > Bacteroidota > Ignavibacteria > Ignavibacteriales > Ignavibacteriaceae > FEN-1297. The sequence goes on along the minus strand of JAJXTM010000067.1, from coordinate 2,305 downwards.
AAAATATCTACTCTATATTAAATTCTCTTCAAAAAGATGATGCTATAACAATTCTTGATGAAATTGAAAATGTCAAAATTAAAATTAAAACTGCCAAGTTTGTTAAACTTTCTAAAACTATTGCTGAAGTTTATACTTATTTACCGGAGATAGAGCACAGATCTTCTAAACAAGTTAAGATATTACTTGAACTATTATCATCTAAAATTAAAGACTTCCCGGTTAATGAATTATTAAAAAAAACTGAAACTTCTCAATCTTCAATCAGATCTTTGGAAGAAAAAGGTTTTATAACTGTTTATGAAAAAGAAATTGAGCGCAGACATAATGATAACTACAATGAAAAATATGTAGAATTTACTTTAAGTTCAGATCAGAATGCAGCTATTGAAGCTGTGTCTGGAGACATAATTAACGGTAAATGTCAAACATACCTTCTTCATGGGATTACTGGAAGCGGAAAGACACAGGTTTATATTGAATTAATTAAGCTAGCTTTATCGTGTAAAAAAACTGCTCTCTTATTAGTTCCTGAAATTTCTCTTACTCCGCAAATGACCTCCCGTCTATATAACAATTTTGGAGAAACTGTATCGGTAATTCATAGTAGAATGTCTTTAGGAGAACGGTTTGACTCGTGGCGGAAAATCTTAAATGGAAAATCAAAAGTTGTTATCGGCGCAAGATCAGCGTTATTTGCTCCCTTGAAGAACTTGGGTATTATTGTAGTAGATGAGGAACACGACTCAAGCTATAAACAATTTGAGTCTGCACCGAAATATAATGCCAGGGATAGCGCTATAATCCTTGGCAATTTTTCAGAATGCCCTGTTTTGCTTGGCTCTGCTACTCCTTCACTTGAAAGTATGTATAATGCGCAAACAAAAAAATATTTATTACTTGAACTTCCCAAAAGAATAGATAATGCTACTCTTCCGGAAATTTCTCTTGTCAATATTTCGGTTGAACGCAAGAAGAAAAAAATGGATAATGTTTTCTCAAAAATCCTGCTTGATAAAATTGAAGATAGACTTAATAAAAAAGAAGGGATTATAATTCTTCAAAATCGAAGAGGATTTTCAACACAAATCTATTGTGAAGATTGCAGTGAAATAGAAACATGTGACAATTGCTCGGTGCCAATGATTTATCATATTAATAAAAACATAATTGAGTGCCATTATTGCGGATTAATCAAAAAAGTGCCAAATGCGTGTACAAATTGCGGTTCGCTTTCAATTAAATATTTTGGAACCGGAACCGAAAGAGTAGAAGATGAACTTTCATTTTATTTCCCGTCTGCAGTAATTAAAAGAATTGATTCCGATAATATTTCAAAAAAAAATCCTTTGGGTAAATTCCTTTTTGAGTTTGGGAAAGGTAATATTGATATTCTTGTGGGAACACAAATGGTTTCTAAAGGATTGGATTTCCCCCGCCTTACTCTTGTCGGAGTTATTTCTGCCGAAACAACTTTGTGGCTCCCTGATTATAGGGCTGATGAAAGAACATTCCAATTATTGACTCAAGTCGCCGGTAGAGCCGGTAGAAGCTCAGTAAAAGGAGAGGTAATTATTCAAACCCAAAATGAAAATAATTTTACACTTCAAAAAGTTCTGCAAAATGACTATTCCGGATTTTATGATAAGGAATTAACTCAAAGGCAAAATACAGGCTATCCGCCTTTCTCTAGACTATGTCTCATTGAATCCAGAGAAGCTAGGGAAGAAAATGCTAAGGGTGCAATTATTGATTTTCATAAAGAGTTAATTAATTATAAAAAGTGGCTGACTATTTCGGATCCGACTTCTGCAGTTATTGCGAGACTAAAAGGACAATTCAGATTTCATATCCTAATAAAAAGTTTTAAATCTAAGGATCCGGGATCAGCAATTATGAGGAAAGCAATTCTTGATTCGTTCGTAGAGTTTAATAGAAAATCGCGCTTCAAAGATGTAAAATTAATTCTTGATGTCGATCCTCAAAGCATTTTTTAATATTATAATACTTCCTTAAAGTTATTTCAGAACTGAAAATCAGCGGTTGCCATTGTGCAACCGCCAATTTGAAAAAGTCAGCCGATAAAAGAATTAAAGAATGGGATACTTTTCGCTATAAAAAACAAAATGAATCCGCCAATTAACCAAATTCCGAAAATAACTATAAAATATGCGGATGTATTTTTTGATTTAAACATTTTTGATAAACCAATAGCTAATACTGCATAAACCCAAATTGAAATTAAATCTAGCTTTGAAAGAAAAAATCCTAAATACGTAGAACGGTCTGAATCCAGAAATGAGGC
>JAJXTM010000367.1 GCA_021783875.1 Bacteroidota bacterium | reverse complement strand
TTACTTTTCATGCTGCTTGCTGGATTACTCAAAGATAATTTTTCCCTTTGCAGCCAAACATCTGATTCAGGTAATTTTTTTCTGATGAATACTACCGTAAGTGCAGGTGCTATTGAAATAAAGAAGCATATTCTCCATCCTATGTGTTGTTCCAATATGCCTCCGATTATTGATGCTAGTATTATCCCAAACGGAGCTCCTGTCTGCATAAATGCACCGTATCTGCCACGAACCTTTGCAGGAAATGTTTCGCCTATATAAGTTTGTCCCGTTGCCCATTCTCCTCCTACTCCGAGTCCTGTTATAATTCTAAATAATAACAGAATCCAAATTGAAGATGCAATTCCGCAAAGAAATGTTCCTATACTGTATGTTATAATAGTCCATTGTAAAACATTTCTTCTCCCATAACGATCTGACATAACTCCAAATATAACTCCTCCGATTGCTGTAGCTGCTAATGATGAACCCAAAACCCATGAGAGGTCAAAGTTTGATAAATTTAGTTCTTTACTTATCGGAATGAGTAGAAATGAAAAAAGCATTAAATCATAAAAGTCAAAAACCCAGCCGGCCCAACTCATAAATAAAATTTTGTAATGAAGAGCAGTCGGCTTTTCAGATTCGTTCAAAAATTTATTAGCCATTTAAGTCCTCTCTTATAGTTGAAAATTCGTAAATAAGAATCTTCTTGTCACTGTATCAATTATTAATAAAATTAACTATAAATAGATAATGATTGAAATCTTTAGATAATTAATACACTTAACAATAAAAAATAATTAAAATTTCAGTCACAAACATTTTAAAATCACTTGACAAACAAATAATTAATATTTATGTTAGTATTTAGTTAAACGTTTAACTTATTTATGACAAATTCCACAATAAAAGACGTAGCCAAAATGGCAAATGTTTCGATAGCAACAGTATCATTGGTCGTCCATGATCATGCTAGAATTTCGAAGGAAACGAAAGAAAAAGTATTAGCTGCAATTACTAAGCTGAATTATCATCCTTCTCACTCTGCTCGTGGCTTGGTAAAAAGGAAATCAGGAAATATAGGCTTTATCTTAACGGATGATCACTTTCTAAGAACAGAACCTTTTTATACTCACATTTTTATAGGTACAGAATTCGAAGCTCACGAAAGCGAATTCTATGTCCTATTGACTACAATTGATTCTAACTTTAATGATGATAATAAGTTGCCTCGATTTATTTTAGAAAGAAACATCGATGGAATAATTGTTGCGGGTAAAGTGCCTTCATCGTTTATTGAAAAATTAAACAAATACCATTTCCCTATAATATTTGTTGATTATTGGCCTTGTACAAAAAAATATTCAGGTGTATTAGTAGATAACGTAAATGGCGGAAAACTTGCCACTGAGTACCTTATAAAAAGCGTAAATAAAAACATTGCATTTATTGGCGGAGATATAGAACATCCAAGTATTAGTGATCGTTTAAATGGGTATAAAAAAGCAATTCTGGATTCAGGGGGTTCCATTAATGAAAGATTAATTGATATTATTGAAGACTATCCCGGCAGAACAAACGGGTATAATGCCGCTCAAAGACTATTTGACAATAATAAAGATATTAAAGCAATTTTTGCATGTAATGATGCTATGGCAATCGGAGCTATGCAATATATGAAAGATAATGGAATAAAAATCCCCGACGATTGCTCAATCATTGGCTTTGATGATGTCGTTTCTGATGATGCTATTGAACCTGCTCTTAGCACTATAAGAGTTCCAAAAATGGAAATGGGGACTGAAGCTATGAAATTGATGGCGCATTTGATTAAAAATAACATTAAGGGGAACCAAAAAGTTTTAATTCCGGTTGAATTGATAATAAGAAAATCTACAAAAAGGATTTAATTTATAAAAATTTTTACTATAAGGATTTAATGAAGGCAGCTATTTTCAAAGGTCCTAATGAATTATTTGTTGATAATTCCGATTTACCAAAACTCGAACCAAATCAAGTTCTGATTAAAGTTGACCTGTGCGGTTTGTGCGGAACTGACTTCCATATTTTCTCTGGCGAGGCGCCCTCTAAAACTCCTGTTATTCCCGGTCATGAATTCGTTGGTATTGTCTCTGACTTTGGTAAATCTGTTGACGGTCTGTCTATCGGAGATCATGTTGCCGTTGATCCGAATATTTATTGCGGTCAATGCTATTACTGTCGTCGCGGAGAAATTAATTTTTGTTTGAATCTTAAAGCGCTCGGGGTTACTCTTAACGGCGGATTTGCCGAATTTTCAATCGTTCCTTCTTCTCAAGTATATCTAATCCCAAAAAACTTGCCGTTTAATATTGCTGCTTTCGCGGAGCCGCTTTCTTGCTGTATCCATGGAATGGACCAAGCTTCAATTAAATTAGGTGAATCTGTTGTAATAATTGGAGGCGGCACTATAGGACTTATGATATTGCAATTAGCAATAATTTCCGGCGCTGGTAAAGTAATTCTTATTGAACCTATCCTGTCTAAACGTGAAACAGC
>JAJXTM010000066.1 GCA_021783875.1 Bacteroidota bacterium | reverse complement strand
GACGGAAGAATGTTTGCTGAAACAGACTGGAATTTTTTTAAGATGCGTCCTCAAAATTTTCCTACACTAAGAATTGCTGGCGGAGTAAGATTTTTAAATAAGTTATTAAATGAGAATTTAATTGCTCAAATTTTACACAAAATTGATAGGATTTCTGACACAAAGCAGCTTGCGAAAGAATTGAAATTATTACTTGCTGTAAAAGCAGATGACTATTGGGAAAAACATTATACTTTCAACAATCTATCTTCAGCACCGATAAAATATTTTATTGGCGGATCTAGAACAGATGAAATCATAGTTAATATTATTCTTCCTATAATTTCGGTATATTTTGAATTATTTAATAAAAAAGAATTATCTAAAAGAGTAATTGATTTATATATTAACTATTATCAAAGCAGTGAAAATAATTTAGTTTATGAAGTTTCTTCTACTCTATCATTAAACAAGACTTGGAAAAGAAGTGTTCTTTATCAAGGAATAATAGAGCTTTTCAGAAGCTATTGCCTACAAGAAAAATGTTTAGAATGTAAAATTGGGGCAATAGGATTCGGGTAGATTAATTATTTTCACCCATCAGCTTAGAAATATCATCTCTTATTTTTGCAGCCCTTTCATATTCTTCAGCTTCAATAGCTTCACGAAGTTTATTTTGTAAAACTGCTAGTCTTGCTTCCTTAGATTTAGGGAGTTCATCTTTTTCGTAATTAACTTCCTCTTTATCTGATTTTAAATCTTTATCAGGTTCATCAGAAGGAAGAAAAGCCGCAATTTCTAGGACTGAATCTGCAACATAAATCGGAGATTGTGTGCGCACCGCCAAGGCAATGGCATCACTTGGACGGCTGTCTATTTCATTTGTAAAACCGGATACTTCTAGAATTATTTTCGCATAGAATGTATTATCTCTTAATTCATCAACAATGATTTCTAAAACAGTTGCACCCAAATTGTCAATAACTTGTTTCATTAAATCATGCGTTAACGGTCTGAGAGGTTTGAACCCCTCAATTTCTAATGCAATTGCTTGAGCTTCCGCTTGCCCAATAATAATAGGAAGACGGCGATTCCCGTTTATTTCTTTTAACAAAATGGCATAGGTACCGGTAGTTGAAGGACTAGCCGATAAACCAAGAATTTCACATTGAATTTTTTGCAATAAGAATCTCCGGTATAATTAAGAATTAATTTTTTTGATTTCTTCAGTAAGTGCAGGTAAAATTTCGAATAAATCGCCTACAATACCATAATCAGCAATACTGAAAATAGGAGCATCTTTATCCTTATTAATAGCAACAATGTATTTAGAAGATGACATCCCTGCAAGATGCTGAATTGCACCTGAAATACCGCAGGCTATATATAACGAAGGAGAAACAGTTTTACCGGTTTGTCCGACCTGATCACGGTGCGACCTCCAGCCTGCGTCTACAGCAGCTCTGGAAGCTCCCACGGCAGCTCCTAATACATCAGCTAGGTTTTCAACAAGTGAAAAGTTTTCAGGACCTTTCAATCCCCTTCCACCGGAAACAATTATATCTGCTTCAGCGACATCAAGCTTACCTTCTGCTTTTTTTATTTCGATCACTCTAGTCTTCAAGTTAGGATTTTGAATTTCCTTTGAGTCAATATTTAAAGTATTTGGGTTATCAATTTTTTGTCCTTTAAAAACATTTGGCCTTATAGTAACAACTTTGATATCAGAATTAAATTTCATATCAACCAATGCTTTCCCGGCATAAATAGGTCTAGTAAAAATAGGAGTTTCTTCTGATAGGTTTATATTAACAATATCCATAACGCACCCGGCTTTTATTCGAGCAGCAATCCGAGGAGCTAAATCTTTACCTAACGATGTATCTCCTAAGACCAGATATTCAACGTCAAGTTGTTTAACAAACTCAGTAATTATATCTGAGTAAGCTGAAACGGAGTAATTGGATAACAATTTATTTTTAAAATGAAACACTTTTGAAATACCATAATTATTAATTTCAGAAATATTATCAATTTCGTCTCCAATAACTATTGCGGCTGCTTCAAGACCCAATTTTTCTGAAAGTGATTTAGAGAAGCTAATAACTTCAAAAGAGATCTTTTTTAATTTATTTTCACGTTGTTCAAGTATAGCTATAATATATTTAGGCATTTTAATTTTCCTTTTTTAGATAACTTTTGCTTCTTCATGTAATAACCTTACAAGTTCTGGAACAGCGCTAGCATCTGTGCCAACAATTCTTCCAGGTTGTTTCTCAGCTGGTTTTTTAATTTTCAATACTTCCGTAAGGTTTGAAAAATCTCCAACTTGTTTTTCTGCGATTTCCTTTTTCTTTGCTGCCATAATTCCTTTAAGCGAAGCATACCGCGGTTCATTCAAACCTTTTTGAGTAGTAATAATAATTGGCAATTCAGATTCTACCACTTCTTTACCCCCCTCTATTTCTCTTTCGGCGGTAATTTTTTGTCCGTCAATTTTTAGTTCTATCACATTAGTAATGCATGAAATGCCCAGCATTTCTGAAGTTAACTGTCCAACGATTGCATCATCATAATCAACCGATTGTTTACCCATAAAAATTATATCAGGGACATAATTTTTAAGTTCTTCCGATAATGCTTTAGCAATGCCATAAGAATCAAGAGCTCTATCGCATTTTAAAAGAATACCTCTATCAACTCCCATTGCTAAGGATTTACGAATTGTTTCTTTACTATTATCGTTACCAACACTGACAGCAATAACCTCGCCTCCAAATTTTTCTTTTGTCTTTAAAGATTCTTCAACGGCAAATTCATCATAAGGATTAATAATGTAGACTACTCCGGCAGGATCAATCATTTTTTCATCAGCACCAATTTTAATTTTGGTAGCAGTATCCGGAACGTGACTAACGCAAACTGCAATTTTCATTTAGCCTCCTTTTTAAATTAATTCATTATAAAAAATATAAATATACGATTTAATAAAAACAACCATTCAATTTCATATTTTACATTTAATTATTTTTTATTTGATAATAAAATATTAATTTTTTGATATGGAAAATGAATTATCTAACAAACCAATAGAAATTGAAGAAACTGAAGATAATATTTCTTCTTTAAATTTAAACATGGTAGTTTTATTTAACGATGACTGGCATACATTTGATGAGGTGATCAATCAACTAATAATCGCAATACAATGCACTTTTGAAAAAGCCAGGTCACATGCATTTGAAGTACATGTAAAAGGAAAATCCATAGTATTTTCTGGGAATATTAAGGACTGTTTAAAAGTCTCTTCAATTCTTGAAGAGATCGCTCTACATACTCAAATTATATCTTAATTTAACAAATTCCCGTTATTCTATCCTCCCATTGCGAAAATTTATCTCATTGTTTATACCTACCCTATTCTCTATATTTGTTTTCTATTTTATAAAAAATAAGGAAGAATGTGAATAATTTTAGAGAAGATATCAGAAACATTGCAATTATCGCACACGTAGATCATGGGAAAACTACCTTAGTTGACCACATGCTAAAACAAACAGGAGCATGGCGGGATAACCAACATATAGATAAACGAGTTATGGACTCCAATGCATTAGAAAAAGAACGCGGAATAACTATCCTTGCAAAAAATCTTAGTGTAAAATATAATGGAATTAAGATTAACATTATTGATACCCCAGGGCATGCAGACTTTGGAGGAGAAGTTGAAAGAACTCTAAAAATGGTAGACGGTGTTTTATTGCTTGTTGACGCAGCTGAAGGTCCTCTTCCTCAAACAAAATTTGTATTAAAAAAATCACTTGATTTAAATTTAAAACCAATTGTTGTAATTAATAAAATTGATCGAAAAGATGCTCGACCAAATGATGTATTAAACGAAGTTTTTGATTTATTTATATCGTTAGGAGCAACGGAAGAACAGCTTGATTTTCCATTCGTTTATGCAATCGCTAAAGAAGGTATTGCAAAAGTTAATTTAGAAGATGAAAATGTTAATCTCTCACCGTTATTTGATGCAATTATTAGCAAGGTTCCGGCTCCGAAGGGTGATCTTGAATATCCGTTTCAAATGTTAATCTCTGCCATTGATTATAATGATTATTTAGGAAGAATCGGGATAGGAAGAATTCATAATGGAACAGCAAAAGTCGGTGATAACATTGTTTTAATTACCAAGGATGGACACAAGATTAATGCTAAAGTTTCTAAACTTTATCTTTTTGAAAATATAAAACGTGTTGATGCAGAAAAAATTTCAGCTGGAGATATCGGAGCAATAGCCGGATTAGAAGACGTCGATATCGGCGATACAATTGCAAGCCCGCTTAAACCTGAACAACTTCCTTTTGTAGCAATTGATGAGCCTACAATTACAATGAATTTTATGGTAAATAATTCGCCGTTTGCCGGACAAGAAGGAAAATATGTTACAACGAGAAATATAAGTGAAAGACTTTCGAGAGAATTAAAGTCAAATGTAAGTTTAAAAGTCGAAATGACTGAGTCGCCGGATACATTTAAAGTAAGCGGAAGAGGAGAACTTCACCTTGCAATTTTAATTGAGAATATGCGCCGCGAAGGTTATGAAATTCAACTAAGCAGACCGGAAGTTATTTATAAAAAAGTTCATGACGTTCTCTCCGAGCCAATGGAGCATGTTATAATTGATGTTCCTGATGAATTTGTTGGAGTTGTTATAGAAAAACTGGGAAAACGGAAAGCGGAAATGAAAAACATGCTTACTTTTAACAATAACACCAGGCTTGAATTCATAATTCCTTCAAGAGGATTAATCGGTTACCGTGCCGAATTTATGACTGACACAAAGGGCACCGGGATTCTTCATCATAATTTTAACGGTTATGAACCATTTAAAGGCGAGATGACTCATCGTCAAAGAGGTGCGTTAATTGCAATGGAAGGAGGTACTGCATCTTCTTATGCAATGTTTAAGCTTCAAGAAAGATCTGTATTTTTCGTAGATCATGGTACCCGAGTTTACGAAGGAATGGTTGTAGGAGAAAATTCCAGGAATAATGATATGAGAGTAAATGTTTCAAAGACAAAGCAGCTTAGCAATATGCGTGCATCAGGCGCTGATGAGGCAATTCGTCTTGAACCTCCTACCATAATGACATTGGAACAAGCTATTGAATGGATTACTGATGATGAACTTGTAGAAGTCACTCCGCAAAATATTAGAGTTCGGAAGAAGTATTTAACAGATATGGATAGGAAAAATGCAAGAATTGCTGCTAAACAAAATGAAGCAGAAGCAATATCATAACCAAAAGTTATTTAATTAATTAAATCAATAGGAGGACAAATGTCTGATAGCATTATTTCTGAATTAAAACCCGAATTACTTTGGAAATATTTTTATGAAATCTCTCAAGTTCCACGACCTTCAAAAAAAGAAGGAAAAATAATTGAATATGTAAAAAATTTTGCAGAGAAAAGAAATCTCACATACAAAATTGATAAAGTCGGGAATATTCTAATTTCTATTCCTGCTTCAAATGGCCATGAAAAATCTCCTACAGTTGTTTTACAAGGTCATATTGATATGGTTTGCGAGAAAAATAAAGGAACTGTTCACGACTTTGAAAATGATCCAATTATATTAGTAAGAGAAGATGGTTGGATTAAAGCTGATGGAACTACTTTGGGAAGCGATAACGGAATGGGAGTAGCCGCCGCTTTAGCAGCCGGCACTGATGAATCTGTCATACATGGCCCATTGGAAATACTTTTGACAATAGATGAAGAGACAGGATTAACAGGAGCTAATAATTTACAAGATGGATTTATTTCAGGCAAAATTTTATTGAACCTCGATTCTGAGGAAGACGGGTCGTTTTATGTCGGCTGTTCGGGTGGAGTTGATTCGATGGGATCTTTACAAATAGATTATCTAAAAAATAATACTGATAAAGTTGCTTATGATTTGTTGATTACAGGTCTAAAAGGAGGACACTCTGGTCTAGATATAAATACCGGTCGTGCAAATGCAATTAAATTATTAGCAAGATCTCTAAAGTCACTTGAAAACTTTGATTACTTTCTAGCACATATAGAAGGAGGCAGTAAAAGAAATGCTATTCCGAGAGAAGCAGAGGCAACAATTTTTATAGATTCTTCTAAAGCCGCGTCCATTGCCCAAATGCTAAATAATTTACAATCAGATTTTATAAAAGAGTTCAGCAAATCTGATAATAAGTTAAAAGTTGAATTTTATAAAAGCGAAATAAAAAGGGATAAAGTTTTTACAAATGATTTTCGTGATAAAATTATAAATCTATTATTGTCTCTCCCCCATGGAGTAATTGCAATGAGTCAGGATATTCCGGATCTGGTTGAAACATCTACTAATTTGGCGACAATTACAAATATGGAGAATGAAATATTAGTCGGTACAAGCCAAAGAAGTTCAATTGAAAGCGCAAAAGACTACATTTCTGAAAGTGTTCAATCCATATTTAAATTAGCCGAAGCTAAAATTAGTTCAGGGGATGGATATTCCGGATGGAAGCCTAACCTGGAATCACAAATATTGAAAATATCACAAAAAGCATATGAAAATAAATTTTCAAAAAAGCCTGACATAAAAGCTATTCATGCAGGATTAGAGTGTGGAATTCTAGGAGAGAAATTCCCGGGTCTTGATATGATATCATTTGGTCCCACTATTCAAGGAGCGCATTCTCCTGATGAAAGAGTAAATATTGAAACCGTAGATAAGTTTTATAGCTTACTTAAAGATATTCTAAAAGAAATTGCTGGCTAATTTTTTGAACTTCTGCTTAGGGAAAGGAAGACTATTCTTTTCCCTAGCCTCATAATGAATTCCCTATCACACATACAATTCTCAGGCAAAAATTTAATCTTGACTAATTAGTATAGATTCATTAGGTTTGTGTATGATTATTCGAAATTTAATCCTTATATGGATTAATATTTTAAATTTAATCACAAAGATTTTGAGCTTAGACAAAATTTCTGAATAGGATTTGTCAGAAAGTAATGATAAATGAGCGTTTTTTTAAAGAATAGTTAATCCATTAGGAGAATTGATGAGTTCGACAGAAGTATCTGCTATAGAAGAGCTTACTAATAAGGAATATAAATACGGCTTTGTAAGCAATATTGAAGCTGATAGTCTTCCACCCGGTTTGAATGAAGATACAATACGAAAAATATCAGCTATTAAAGGCGAACCGGAATTTATGCTTGAGTACCGTTTAAAAGCATATAATCACTGGCTTACTCTAAAAGAACCTCATTGGGCAAATGTTAAATATCCTGAAATTGATTATAATTCAATTTCCTACTATTCAGCACCAAAGAAAAAACCTCAGCTAAAAAGCCTTGATGAAATAGACCCGGAATTAAGAAATACTTTTGAGAAACTCGGCATTTCACTAGAGGAGCAAAAACGTCTTTCAAATGTTGCAGTTGATGCTGTATTTGATAGCGTTTCCGTTGCAACCACTTTCAGAGAAAAGCTTTCAGAATTAGGAATTATTTTTTGTTCTTTTTCGGAAGCAGTTAAAAATCATCCTGAAATTGTCAAAAAGTATTTAGGAAGTGTTGTTCCTTATACAGATAATTTTTTTGCGTCTTTGAATTCAGCTGTATTTAGCGATGGTTCATTTGCATATATACCAAAAGGCATACGCTGTCCAATGGAGCTTTCTACATATTTCAGAATGAATGCTGCAAATACAGGTCAGTTTGAAAGGACATTACTAATTGCCGATGAAGGAGCATATGTTAGTTACCTTGAGGGTTGCACAGCCCCTCAAAGAGATGAGAATCAGCTTCATGCAGCCGTGGTTGAATTAATTGCTTTAGACAATGCGCAAATTAAATATTCAACAGTTCAGAACTGGTATGCCGGAGATAAAGATGGAAAAGGCGGAATTTATAATTTTGTTACAAAGCGCGGAGCCTGCCGGGGAGTTAATTCAAAAATTTCTTGGACACAAGTAGAAACTGGGTCAGCAATAACATGGAAATATCCAAGTTGTATTTTGCAGGGCGATAATTCAATAGGAGAGTTTTATTCAGTTGCAGTTACTAATAATATGCAGCAGGCAGATACAGGAACAAAAATGATTCATCTCGGTAAAAACACAAGAAGCACAATAATTTCTAAAGGAATATCAGCAGGAAAAAGCAACAATAGCTATCGCGGTCAGGTAAAAGTAAGCCGCAAAGCTGAAAATGCAAGAAATTTTTCGCAGTGCGATTCTCTTTTACTCGGAGACAAATGCGGCGCACACACATTCCCCTATCTTGAAATAAATAATCCTTCGGCACAAGTTGAACATGAGGCAACAACTTCAAAAATCGGGGAAGATCAGATTTTTTATTTAAACCAAAGAGGCATCTCAACTGAAGACGCAATAGGATTGATAGTAAACGGATATTGTAAAGAAGTATTTAAAGAGTTGCCTATGGAGTTCGCAGTTGAAGCTCAAAAGCTTCTAAGTATTAGTCTTGAAGGCAGTGTAGGATAGATTAAGATTAAAATTGTAAAATTAATTTAATATAAAAGGTATTAATGATGCTGGAAATAAAAAATCTTCATGTTAACGTTGGTGGTAAGGAAATACTAAAAGGTATAGACTTAATTGTAAATGCAGGAGAAGTTCATGCTATAATGGGACCCAACGGATCAGGGAAAAGCACTTTGGCACAAACAATTGCCGGGAAACAAGATTATGAAATAACTAAAGGTCAGGTCCTTTTGGAAGGCAAAAATCTATTGGAACTTTCTCCTGAAGACCGGGCACGCGAAGGAGTTTTTTTAGCATTTCAATATCCTATCGAGCTTCCAGGTGTAAGCAATACAAATTTATTGAAAACAGCATTGAACGAAATTAGAAAATACAGAGGCTTAGAAGCAATTGATACAATGGAGTTTTTGACACTTATAAAGAGTAAGATGAAGCTAGTCGAATTGGAACAATCCTTATTAAGCCGCGCTGTAAATGAAGGCTTTTCAGGCGGTGAAAAAAAGAGAAATGAGATTTTCCAGATGGCAGTTCTTGAGCCAAAGCTAGCAATCCTTGACGAAACCGATTCAGGTCTTGATATTGATGCGCTCCGAATTGTTGCTAATGGAGTAACGAAATTAAAATCAAAAGATAATGCGACTATAGTAGTTACTCATTATCAGAGACTATTAGATTATATAATCCCAGATTTTGTTCATGTTTTATATAACGGTAGAATAGTTAAATCCGGCGGCAAGGACTTAGCACTTGAGCTTGAAGAACGAGGATATGATTGGTTAAAAGAAGATAAAGAATTGATAGCTGGATAATTTTAAGATAAAATTAGAATTACTATAAAGAAATAATAAATAAAAAGACTTTAATAATATGCTTAATATTGATTTTGCTGAATTAGAAGAAAAAATATCTAATGAAGAATTAACATTCCGGAATGCAATTGCAAAAGAGGCAATTAAGAATTATTCCAGTTTGGATTTTCCAAATAATAAAGATGAAGAATGGCGGTTCACAAATATTTCTCAGTTAATGAAACATGATTTCCGATTTATTTCAGGAAGTTCAGATATAAATAGAAATGATATTAAAAAATTTCTTTTGGGTGAAATCTTTAAATACCAATTTGTATTTGTTAATGGGAAATTCATAAAAGAATTATCATCAGATGTTCGAACGCAGAACATTGAAATTGCTAATATTGATACCGCAATAGACAATAATACAGAATTATTTAAAAAGCATTTTGCAAAGTATGCGAAAAGCAAAGTGAATTATTTTTCTGCGCTTAATAGCACAAATATTAATTCCGGAGCTTTTATAAATATAACTGACAACTCAGTAATTAAGGAGCCAATTCACTTACTTTTTATTTCCGATTTCAAACGGAAAACTTTAGTTCAACCAAGAAATTTATTTTTAGCTGGGAAAAATTCGCAAGCTACCATTATTGAGCACTATGCTGCTTTTAACGATAATATATATTTCGCAAATGCCGTAACAGAAATTTTTGTAGGAGAAAATTCTACCCTTAATCATATAAAAATTCAGGAAGAAAGCAGAAATTCTTACCATATTTCCGAAACAGCAATTGAAATGGAAAGGAGCAGCAATTTTGAATCTGCGGCTATATCATTCGGAGGAGAGATATCACGAAATGAAATTAATTGCAAGTTTAACGGACAAGGCTGCGAAGCTACTTTAAACGGACTTTTCATGCTAGACGATACGCAACTTCATGATACTCACACATCAATCGATCATGCTAAACCCTATTGCAATAGTCATGAACAATATAAAGGAATTCTTGACGGGAAGTCCCGAGGTGTATTTAACGGTAAGGTTATTGTTAGGCCGAATGCACAAAAGACAAACGCATTCCAGGAAAACAATAATATCATACTATCAAATGAAGCCTTAGTCAATACCAAACCTCAGTTAGAAATATTTGCTGATGACGTAAAATGCTCACATGGAGCAACTATAGGACAAATTGATCAGGACTCAATGTTCTATTTAAAATCCAGAGGCATAGGAGAAGAGACAGCCCGTAAAATTTTGATTCATGCATTTGCAAGTGATGTAGTCAAATCAATAAAAGTAAATGGTCTAAGAGATTATCTCGAAAACATTCTTGAACTTAGATTTAACAAAGAAAAATAAAACCGGGAGTATTAAGTGGATAATGTTGAAATAAATAATAGCATAAAATCTTATGATATTGAAAAAATCCGTGCCGATTTCCCAATCTTAAAAGAGATAGTACACGGAAAAAATCTATGTTATCTTGATAATGCTGCAACTACTCAAAAACCTCAAATAGTTATTGACACACTTGTTAAATATTACACAAGTCAAAATTCCAATATTCACCGTGGAGTGCATCATTTAAGTGAAGTTGCTACTTCAGAATTTGAAAACGCAAGAATTAAAATCAAGAATTTTATTAATGCAAAAAGTGAAAAAGAAATCATTTTTACTCGTGGAACTACAGAATCAATTAACTTGATTGCAAATGTTTTCGATAAAGCATTATTAAAAGACGGAGATGAAATAATAATATCCGGTATGGAGCACCATTCAAATATTGTTCCCTGGCAATTAGTACAGGATCATAAAAATATTAAATTAAGAGTCATCCCTATTGACGAAAATGGCGATATTATTTTTGATGAATTTAAGAAACTTATAAATGAGAAAACAAAACTTGTATCAATAGTATACATTTCTAATGCATTAGGAACCATTAATCCGGTTGAAAAAATAATTGAAGAAGCCCATAACAACAGAATTCCGGTTTTGTTAGATGCAGCTCAGGCGATACAGCATATAGCTATTGATGTGCAGAAATTGGATTGT
>JAJXTM010000065.1 GCA_021783875.1 Bacteroidota bacterium | reverse complement strand
AGTATAGTCAATATACCAATGAATGGGAAAGATAGTATAACAATTAAGAATCTAAATATTAATAAACTAAAGATGACAGTAATATATAACCTAAATCCTCTATCATCAATAAATGAAATTTATAATTTGCCTGATAAAATTTCTCTTTCTCAAAACTATCCCAATCCATTCAACCCAACAACAATGATTAAGTATTCTGTTACTAAAGCTGGGTTGGTTACGATTAAAGTATTTGATGTATTAGGAAGAGAAGTTTCTACTCTTGTTAATCAAGAAAAGATGCCGGGAAATTACAATGTAGAGTTCAATGCAAACAAGCTAGCAAGTGGGATTTATTTTTATAGAATGCAGGCGGGGAGTTTTGTTCAAACTAGGAAGTTATCCGTATTAAAATAATTATTAACTGATAAATCAATTTAATCAACAGGCTTATAAAAATATATGAAGGAGATGAATAGTGGAATATAAGATTTTAAAACTGACTATAATGATATTTATTGTTATGGTCTTTAGGAGTTCAGCGCAAACAGAAAACAAAGCTATACAATTGTCTGCAGATTATTATTTTGACGATGTAACATGGATTGGTAGTTCCATGCATCTTAAAGGCACTTATGGGTTCTCAATTGGATATGTATTACAGACAAGTAATAATTTTCAATTGGGTGCAGTTATTGGGTATCAAGCTGGATATGCTAATGGATACTGGAATGAATTTGGATATTCAATTTCAGCTGATATAAGTGCATATCATTTTTATGGTATAGGTAAGTATTACTTTGGGAACCTATCAGAAGGCGGTATATTACCTTTCATAGCGGTTGGCGCTGGCTATCGAAAAGTTAGCTATAAATTTGGGGGAACCACTTCATTTGACCCCATACCTGGCTGGTGGAGCATTGAACTATTCCCTAAAAAGAATACACAAAGTTAAGCAACTTTTGAATTAAATTCATTTCTCATTTTAATTCTATATTCAACCGGACTTAAATAACCTAAGGATGAATGTAATCGCTGCCGGTTATAAAATATTTCTATGTACTCAAAGATCTCTTTTTTTGCTTGTTCCCGAGTCTCAAATTTTGTTAAATATATCAGTTCCTTTTTTATTGAACTGAAAAAGGTTTCCGTTATTGCATTATCGTAGCAGTTACCATTACCGCTCATTGACTGCTTGAACCCGTATTGTCTCAAAAGCTCTCCGATAATAGCTGCTTTCCGGTAGTCTCAGCACATTACAGACCAGGTTTACCGGATATCCTTATTGTTTCAAAGAACGATCAAACTCATTGCTGCCTAGATCAGATTCAAATTTTGTTTTATCTGGGCTTGAAGAAATCCCTATACTTGAATTCATCAATCCCTTTTTGCCTCCCTCAAGAAACTTGTTCCGCCATTTGTAGTAAAGTCTTTGGGATAATCCGTGTTTTCGGCAAAGCTCACGGATATTGCTTTCAGTCCTTAGTCCCTCTAGGACGATGGCAAGTTATTCTTCTGTGGTTTTTTTGTCTTAACTGGCATACTGACCTTCATGAATCTAATGCAGCTTTACATCAAATATCTTAAATTCTCGATCATAGCTTTCCCTTATTTTTGAATCATTCATGATTATTGCTCCGATATCTCTTATTTTAATAAACTTGCTTTTCTCTTTGTCTACAAAATGGGGGATAGTTCAGAAAAGCTTTTAAAGAAGTTTCGGAGTTTCCAAAAGAAAATATTGTTTTATCGTATCCCAAGATACCGGCACAAGCATCTCCGGCATCGGCTCTAATTCAGCATCTGCAAAATAGGTAAGTGATTTGAGAATATGAACATTATTATATGGGGTGAGAGAGAATTTCTGTTTGAAAAGTTTGAATAGTGTATCTAAGCTATAATCTTGAGCAACCATATACAAGTCGATAAAATCTCTTTTTGAACCTCTGCTGCTAATTGCACTTATTTTCATGCATGCAATATCTCTTTCATCTGCCACATCAATAAATATGTCGTTGATAAACCTATACTTCCTTGTCTGAAAAAGAAGCCGGTACCTATATCCAAGAAAACTGACTTTGATCTCTTTCAGGACTATATGAAGAGTATGTTCATTCTTTGAAACAATTGTAAGGTTACTTAATCCTTGAAGCTTTTGTATCAGTATATCTTCATTGAATAATTCAGTGCTAAAGAAATCAAAATCACGTGAAAGACGATGACCTAGCATAAGCGCTAATCCAGTTCCTCCGGCAAGATAAAATTGAGAGAGTGATAGAGATCGATTAATATCATTTAATACTTCATTCGAAGCTGTCGGAAGAATTTCTTTATGCCAAACAAAATTTTTTCTCATGATATACTCCCTCTATTATTTTTTAGAGCGACAATTTCACTCAGCGGGATGTTGAATTTAATCGCCCAAAAGTTTGCAGATTTCGGAGATAATCTTTGATCTGATCTAATTGCTTCCTTTATCTCTAATTCGGAAAATATCTCTTGAAGCCATCTTATTGCTTCTTCATTACCAAGCTCAAGAACACGATTAATTGTATATTGAGGATATACAATCGGATCAAATGTCTCTATTTTAATATCCCAAAAAAGTTGTTGTAAGTTCGTTGGTATTTTACTCATAGATAAACCTCTTATTAATATAACTAATTATATTATAGAGAGAAAGCTTCCTAAGTCAACTAGCACGATTTCTTGAAGTTTAATGATTATACAGTTCAAAGATATGGAATGCAAATTTCATTTAGTTTCTGATAAAATTATATTATTATATACTAAATTTATTTAAATTATTGTATCTTAGTATTAAAAGGGATTGTCCTTTTGAAGTTTTAAAAATATGGGTGTTTAAATTAAATAAGTTGAAGTCTTATTTAATGAATTCATCTTTATTAAAATTAAAAAAAGAGGTACAAAATGAAAAATTTTTTATATTTCTTAGTAATATTACTATTCTCTTTAACTTCTGATACCTTATTTGCTCAAGCTTTCCAAGATAGCTGGGGCTTTGGCTTTGGAGTCACTTACCCAAAGTTTCTAAGCACCAATTCAAAACCAGGAGATCTTAATCGAGGAGTTGGCTTATCTTTACAACGTAATTTTTCTGAAAATGTTGCTTTGAGATTATTTGGGAATTATGACTATTTAGAAGGAAAAACTCCGGATCATATAAATATGTATACTAACATTGTAAACGGATATCTGGACCTTTTATATTACCTGGCTCCTTGTTCTCCTGTTAACCCTTATTTCGGATGGGGAGTGGGAGCAGCTTATTTTAAGCCGGTTTGGTATAAATCTCAAATCAAACCAATGTTTGCCTCTCAATTTAATATGCTTTTAGGCAGCGATTGGAAAATCTCCGAAAGCTGGAAGTTTAATACTGAATTAGGTCTTCATTTATTCGATGGGGAGTTAGACGGTAGTTTCACACCTAGCAGACAAGGCATTTTTTCATCTAGTATGGATGCTTATTTTGCTTTTAATTTAGGACTTGTTTATTATTTTAGTAAAGGTCCTAAGTCAAAGTATTGTGACTTATATAATGGAATTACTGCTCAGGTTCCTAAGGAAAATTATCCTTCTCTTAAACAAATAGATAGTTTAATAATAGCTCATATTCCAAAAGAAGTTGTAAAACAGGTCGTTGTTGAAAAACGTGTCGAAGTGCCGGTTACGAAACCAGTAGTTGAAAAAAAGAAAAGCTGGGTGGTTCATGGAATTTACTTCAGGTCTAATAGTTCTGACCTTATGCCGCAATCGTACCCTATATTGTTGCAAGAGAAACAAAATCTATTAGACAATCCGGATATGAAAGTCGAGATTCAAGGTTATACCGATAATATCGGAAAAGATGCAATAAATAAAAAATTATCTTTAGATAGGGCAAATGCTGTAAGAAATTATTTAATTAGAAATGGGATTGACCCTGACCGTTTGACCGCTATTGGTTTTGGAAAAGCGAATCCTGTTGCAGATAATAGAACTGAACAGGGAAGAGCTGAAAACCGGAGAATAGAATTTAAAGTAATTAAATAAAATTATAATTTATACCCTTGATTGGAATGGAAGAAAGTTGTTGCAACATTTAAACATGTTGCAACATATTATTAATAATAATTAAAATCCTTCTGTTAAATTAAACTCCCATAACCAGCCCACATTAGGTCTGTTTATTGGACGAACATAATCAACTTCTCCTACTGCGTATCCGAATAAATTGACTCGAATTGCAGTTCCGTAACTGCTGACTGATTCTCTGTTTCCGCCCAGAAACCATGGCTTATTATCATTTGTCCAGGTCACACCCGAATCATAAAAAAATCCTAATTCAATAGGGAAGTAACCATAGAATCCGCTTCCTAATCCTAATATTCCCAGCAATGGAAAACGTAATTCAAGATTTCCGATCAATAATTTACTTCCGAATAATTTATTTATAACAGAATTTGATGATGTATCGGAATATTCCGCATTGGTTAGCGTTTGAGTATCGTATCCTCTGACTAATTCCGGATATCCAAGGAATAAAGGAGATAACCGTGGATCCTCCGCTCCGCCTCCGTAACGACCGGCGTGAAGTAATCTAAGTGCTATTGTAAACGGACGAACAGGCATAAAATATTGCCGGAAATCAATTAAAACATTATTCCAATTCAAGGATCCGACAATTGGCTGGAAGTCAATGCGATATCGCGTACCGAGTAAAGGACTTGTTGCACCAAAATAACTGTTATCAAAAACAAATGCTACATCAAATGTTGCAAGATTTAGGGCAGTATTATGAGGTAGACTTTGTGTCTGATTTATTAATACTGAACCATCATATAATGATGTAGCTTGTGTTATTACAACATTATCGAAGCTAATATTCCTATATCCGGCACTAAATTCTAAACGATAGGATTGGTTAAATGGATATGCCAATATTCCTGAAACTTCTCTATCGGTTTCTTTATAAAGATATTGTTGCTGAATATACGCTGGAGTGCCGTTAATTGTCGTAATCCCGTAATTAAATCCTGTATAATAATAAGGAACTTGCTGTATTACTCCTCCCCAATTTAATCTGTTTTTTGTGTTCATAAATCCAAGTAGTCCATAAATATTTGTATACCCCGTTCCCGATTCAATTTGTAAGGCTGTTGCAAGGTTATAATCTCCTAATAAGTCACTCCATAATAGAGATACTCCACCGCCGACATAAGTACCGAATTGATCAACTCCTGCGCCTACTGAAGGTTGACCTACTCCGCTTAATTTTAAAGTCGGGTTATAATTTGTTATAGCAAAACTTGAGTCCGTTGGTAAACCAAAATTTGGGTCATTCATGTTGTTTGTTAACACATTGCTTGATCTATTAGCAGGCGGCAACTGCTCGGGATTTGTAAATGCAAATGCTGGGACAATTTTCCCCCCTTCTAAATCAATAACAGAATCCATCGAAAATATATCGTATTTGCCTTTATCAAATACGCTATAAGCTAAATAATTTGATTTTGTTGCTACTGATAAAGCAGGACTAATACTTGTAATTCCACTTACACCTCCAAATAAGTTTGTAATCTGTTTAATTTTTTTATCTGCTAAAGATAATCTGTAAATATTTGTTATTCCGTTTCTATCTGATAAAAAGTAAATACTTTTTCCGTCTGGTGACCATTGGGGATTGATGTTCTTTCCATCATCGAAACTTTTTAAACTATCAATCTTTCCGGTTTCTGTATTATATAAAGCTAATTGATAGTTCCCAATTTTTAAATCAGAAAGATTAGTCGTAAATCTGTCAGTAACAAATGCAATATATTTCCCGTTAGGCGAAAATGCAGGCTGTAAATCAGCATAAGCATCATTTGTTAATCTTTTGAGGCTATCCGTTTTCAAATCATACTCAAATAAATCTGATAAGCCATTTGCTAATGCAGAAAATGCTATATATCTGCCGTCGTTTGACCATGCAGGATTAAATATTTCTGCTAGTTTCGGAAACTTAATTTCTCTTGGTTCTTTATTATTATCTATATCTAAAATTGATAATATTGGGCGGCCTTTTACAACTCCGGCAAATACAAATTGTTTTCCGTCCGGACTCCAAGCTCCTGAGGAATTAATAAATTCCAAATTTTGCAAATGCGTATCCATTTCAGTTTTGTAGATATTACGAATTACTTTTCCGGTCTTGGCATCTGCAAGATAAAGGTCAATTGCAAATAAATCTTTCGAGGAAAAGAAAATCATTTTTGATCCATCAGGACTTAACGAAGGAGATAAATTCATTTCTCCGCCTCCGGTTTTCTCTGAGATTAATTCTTTCCCATAAGTTTCAGGCTTTTGTGTGATTTTAGCTAATGAGTCGTAAGCTTCATGGAGAGCTTTGTGCCAATCTTTTGAAAGAGAATCTGCGGTAATATGATAAACACTGTCAATTCCTTTCTCCATACTGCCAAACCTGGCTGCTACTCTAAGAAGTCTCACTAATTTATAATCTCCCCATTTACCTCCCATAAAAGCCAGTAAGGATTGTCCGTATCTATAAGGAAAATATTGATAACTATTTAAATCAGAAATATTTGGTAATTTTTTTAAAGAAGCTTCTCTCATCCACATTGCAGTGTTCGGATCGTCCGGTCCAAGAGAAAAATACTCCGCCATACCTTCTATAAACCACAAAGGCATTTCAGCTGCTGCCGGATATCCTCCTTTTGCCATGTTGTGTTTGCTTGTAATATCGAATTGGAATGCGTGTACAAGTTCATGACCGATTACATGGCTCGTTTCATCGAGTGGTCCTGCAAACGGTAAAACTATTCTACGCATTACTGGTTCGGTAAATCCGCCTGTGCCTTGACCTATTTGCTCTTGGGTTACATTAGTCTCAGAGAATTGAGGGAATCCATCGTACAAAATTATTGTCTGTTTACCTGTTAAAGTATCATTCATTAATACAGAATGGCGCATATACCATCTCTCGGCTAAACGGGCTGCATAGTCTACCGCAGCTGCTTCTTCTGGATAATAATATATATTAAAGTGTTCTGTATGAAGAATTTTAAAATTAAAATTATCATATACTACTTTATTCTTTCCAAAATATTGCGCTTGAGCCGAAGAATAAACCAGAATAAGAATAGACAGCCCTATGTAAAGAATTTTATAAGGAAAAACAATATTTTTCATGGTTGATATTTAAATTATTCATTTAGATTAAATTACTAAATGAAAGGTTTAAAAAAAAAGGCTATTAGGAGGTCATTTAAATCACAAATTAATCTTATTATCTTTAATATGTAAAATATGGATATTAAATTTTACTTAATTAAATAATTAATTTGAGTATGAAATTAAAATAAAAGTATTATCATTATGAAAAATGAAGATCTAAATAAATCTTTAGAAAATTTACATGAAGAATTAAAACGTGCTGATTCTTTGGATGAGAATTCCTTGATTCTTCTTCAAAATATTTTGGACGAAATAAAAGAAATTATGCATCGTTCAAAAATTGAAGATGACGAATCTCATAAAAGCATTCCTCAACGTTTAAAAGATATTGCTTCTTCATTTGAAGCGACACACCCAAATGTATCCGAAGCTATTTACTTGCTTACAAATAGTCTCAGCAACTTTGGTCTTTAACGTAAAATGCTTCAAATCACTATTACTGAATTTAGTTTAGTTTGCCATTAAATTAGTTGTAATTTTGTAATATAAGTTTAATATTTATTATTTAATTTGATTAAGTTGACCCGTAAATTCATAAATATAATTGTTACTCTCGATATATAAAAGGATTTTTTAGACCTATTCTATATTATGTTTATACTAAATAAATACCGAAAAAAAATAACATATTTTGTATTAATCCCTTATCTCTTTCTAGTTTCATTAACAATTTTCCATTATCATCATGTTGATATCCAAAATGGTGATTATAAGTTTGAAAATGAATTTAGCGGGAGAAATTCAAATCCGCTGGATAGCAGAGATGACCTTACCCATGAATGTATGGTCCAGCAGTTTGCTAGTACAATTATTAATTATAGTTTTACCGGTGTATTTAACTTTGTACAAGAATACGGGACACAAGATTATTCTTTTTTTAAAATTACATCCCTCCAGACTAAACCACTATACAACAGCAATCAACATAGAGCGCCTCCTATATTACTTTAGTTTTAATTAAATATTTGTGCAGAATATCCATCTCTAGACGATATAAATTAACCGCCTTGTATTTACAATATTTATTTCATCTCGAAATTCTGCTTTGGTAAATTTTTTATCTATAAAATATAATAGGAGAATTATTATACATGAATTCGAAATTATGTTCAAAACTAAAGATTAATTTATTCTTTGATCTTTTAATTATATTAGTCATTTATCTAAATCCTATAGCATATTCATTGCCGAAAGAAATCAAAAATAGCAATACTCATAATTTCTCAGTTACAGTTGTTGATTCTGCCCATAATACTCCCCTTGAATTAGTAACTTTAATCTTAAAACAGAATGGGAAGATTGTAAATGTTAAAGAAACTAATCAATTTGGAGTTGCTCATTTCATTGATATTGCAGCCGGAAATTATTTCATATTTACTCAATATATCGGTTATAAGGATATCTCAATCCCTGTAAGGATAGATCAATTACATAATAATATTAAAATTCTTTTGCAGGAAAGTGCAATAGGGCTCAAAGAAATTGTTGTAACCGGTAAGAAAGAAAACCACGTTTCGAATTATATCGACGTTAAAGCTGGTTATAAGTCTTTTGAATTAGAGACTTTCCATCCTGCACCTGAAGCAAGAATGACAACTGTTATTCAAGAAAATTTAACTGGTGCAGTTAGAGCGCCTTCAGGCGAAGTGCATATTCGTGGGCAACATGGTGAGTTTACATATTTAATTGACGGGATTCCCATACCGCTGGGAGTTTTCGGTGGCTTAAATGAAGTTGTTGATCCCGGAGTAATTAAAAATATTACTTTTTATACCGGCGGGTTCCCGGCAGAGTATGGAGGACAAATTGCTGCTATTGTCGATATACGAAATCAAGTCCCTCCCGGGAATTTTCACTTAAATTTATCCTCTTATGCAGGAAGCTATTTAACTTCTAATAATGAAAATCTCGGTTCGAATGTGGGTACTTTTAAATCGCTTAATTCTAATGGTCAAAGTTTGTCAGTAAGTAACCACATTGATAATTTCGGATATTTTATAACGGGTTCCAGAGCCGAAACTGATAGGAGAATTGATCAACCTGTCCCTAAATTGTTTAATGATCATGGGTTTGATTATTTTCTGTATGGAAAGATGGACTATTTCTTAAGTGAAAATGACTACCTCACCACAAACTTAAATTATAGCCTGACTCAAACTCAAATTCCTTTTGATCCTATTGAAGGTATTAATTATGATACTCAAGGGAGCTATAATTCCTTTCAAACTCTGTCATATTACCATACCTTTTCTAATGAAACTGATAAATCAAATGAATTATTTGCTGGGTTATATGTAAGAGAAGGAGGTCTAAAGTATGACACTAGCCCTTATGACCAAACAGTTCAATATTTATTAAATGATTCGACAAAAAGTTATACTGTAAACCAGGATAGAAGCTTCGTTACATATGGAACAAGAATAAAATTTAGTAATGAATTATCACATCATTTTGGGTATGCGGCAGGATTGGAATTTAGTGTTACTGATGGGAAAGAAAATTTTAAGTTTAATGATGTAAATGGTAATGGTCCTTTAAATAGTACTCGTTTTACAGGTTCTGATTTCGCTCTTTTTGTTCAATCAAATATTCATCCGTATGAATGGACTAGAATTGACGCCGGTCTAAGATATGATCAGCATATTGCTCCTGTAATTCAACTTCAATCTCAGTTGGAACCCCGGTTAAAAATTAGTTTTTTTACAGATGATTTTACAACTTTATATGCAAGTTATGATAGGCTCTTTATTCCGATTAATATAGAAGGATTGTCTTCCATTGCTACATCGGTTGGGGATTCAGCTGCACCTACTTTCCCCGAGAAAGATAATTTATTTGAGGGAGGCATTATTCATAACTTCCTTAATGGTTTTACATCTAAATTTGATTTCTTCTATAAAGAATCAACACCCGGTTTAGATGACCAAACTTTAGGCGCGAGTACAATTAGAGTTAATGTAAATATTAATCGGATAATAGTTAGAGGACTGGAATTAAGTTTGACTTATACCGATCCTTCAAGTCCTTTCTCAGGCTATCTAAATTCCGCAATTATTCATGCTTTTGGCATTGGACCTATTTCCGGTGGTTTTATACCTGCAAATCTTTCGGCTATGTCCTTTGACTTAGACCATGACCAAAGGTTATCTATAGTCGCCGGTTTAAATTATCAACCTAGGAATTGGTTCCTCAATCTGGTGGGAATCTATGGCTCCGGCTTGACTAACGGAAATGGAAATTATTCTTTCAAAACCGGACTTTTTGATTTCAATCAGAGTGCCCATACTACACCTTCTTGGATATTTAACCTTTCCGGGGGATATACCTTTGGGCTTGAAAATGGAACATCAATTGAACCATCCCTTACAATCACTAATTTGCTTGATCATGCTCACTTGCTTAAAGGTGCGTTTTTCAGCAGCGCTAGCTTTGAAGAAAGAAGAAATGTAGTATTTAAAATCTCTTATCATTTATAAATTATTAAATGTTATAATATTTTTGTATTTCATATATTTACTTTTTAATAATTAACTTATATTATAAGAAATGAAAAGAACTGCTTCAGAAACTAGAAAATACCGGACTGATATGAATGATAAAATTCTAAATTCCGGTTTTAGAGATTTTAACAAATTTTTTGCTCTAGATAATAAGGCTTATATAAAAGGAGCTCTTCCGGCAAAAACTAAAGAGTTAATGGGATTAGTAGCATCAATGGTATTACGCTGCAATGAATGCATCTTCTATCATATTGACCGTTCTATTCAGGAAGGTGCTTCAAAAGAAGAACTTTACGAAAGTTTTAATGTGGCGCTAATTGTGGGCGGCTCAATCGTAATACCTCATTTACGATATGCTTTTGAAGTTACCGAAAATATATTAAGCGAATTGAAAAATTCATAAAAGAATTTTAAAATATCTAAAAATATTGAAAGGCATATAATGATCTTTGTGGGTTATATCGGATTAATAACTCTAGCCGCTAGCTGGGTTCCGCAAACTATCGAAACAATTAAAGTAAAATATTGCAAGGTTAACGGCTATTTTTTATTGCTTAACAGTATTGGCAGCCTTTCTCTCATGCTTTACTCTTTCTTTCTGGGAGATTTAATATTTTCAATACTCAACTCAATGACATCAATTGGAGCAATTATTAATATATTTTATAAAATTAAATCAAGTAGATTAAATATT
>JAJXTM010000366.1 GCA_021783875.1 Bacteroidota bacterium | reverse complement strand
ATCTTATAATAATTATATAGGTATATCAGAATCACCAAAGGATATTTTCGGAAAAACACTTTCAATTCCAGATTCATTAATATATAATTACTTTGAGCTTGCAACAGATATATCAAGCAGCGAATTGATTGAAATAAAGGAACAGTTAAGTAATGATGAAATTAACCCAAGAGATTTAAAACGAAAATTGGCAAAAATATTAGTCTCGATGTATCATAGTAAAGAAGCATCCATAGAAGCCGAAAATGAGTTTGATAAGATATTTATAAAAAAAGAGATCCCGGATGATATCCCTGAAGTAAAATTAGACGGAAATGAAAATGAGATAGTCATTCTTGATTTATTATTAAAGGTAAATTTAGCTTCGACAAAAGGTGAAGCAAGAAGATTAGTCATTCAAGGCGGCGTATCGGTAGACGGAATAAAAGTAGAAGATATTAACGCTAAATTGAAGCTAAAAAAAGAGACCATATTAAAAGTTGGGAAACGAAAATTCATTAAAATAATATATTAGTATAGAAAGGAGATGAGAATTTGTATGTTCCATCAAAAATATTTTTTACAAAAGGGGTAGGGCGACATAAGGAATATTTAACTTCATTTGAGCTTGCATTGAGGAGTGCTGGGATAGAAATTTGCAATCTTGTTACTGTCAGCAGTATTTTCCCAACAAATTGCAAAAGGATTACCAAAGAAGAAGGTCTAAAAGAGCTTACTCCAGGGCAGATAACATTTTGTGTAATGGCGAGGAATTCTACAAATGAACCAAACCGGTTAATTGCAGCCTCAATTGGAGTAGCATTACCAGCCGACAATAATCAATACGGTTATCTTTCCGAACATCATCCTTTTGGCGAAACTGAAAAAGTTGCCGGTGAATATGCCGAAGATTTGGCAGCTACAATGCTAGCAACAACCTTAGGGGTTGAATTTAACCCGGATATTGACTGGAGTGAAAGAGAAAACATTTACAAAATGTCCGGAAAAATTGTCAGATCGTTTAATATTACTCAATCTGCCGAAGGAGCTAAAAACGGTATTTGGACTACCGTAATTGCAGTGGGAGTATTACTTCCATAATAAGGAGTCAGATTGAAAGATGAATATTTAAGCTGGATTATTTTTATAATTTTAGTTTCAGTTTTATTAACCATTGATATAGTAATTACTGAAAGAAGAAGCACTAAAATATCTTTCAAGTCAAGTTTAATATGGAGCGGTGTCTGGATATTCACCGCTTTTTTATTTTGCGGATACATTTATATATCGCATCCTGACGGAAATATCAAATCAATAGAATTTATCTCCGGTTATCTGATAGAAAAATCTCTTTCAATTGATAATCTTTTTGTATTTCTAACCATTTTCAACATAATGAAAGTCTCGGATATAAATCAGCCTCATGTGCTAAAATGGGGTATATTAAGCGCAATCATATTCCGAATAATCTTTATAATTGCGGGAATTGGCTTAATTAATTTATTCCGACCGATAATATATATTTTTGGAATAATCTTATTCTTAGCAGCATACAAAATGGCTTTCCCTTCGAAGAATAAAATTAATTTTGAAAATAACATTGTGATTAAATTCATTAGGAGGCATTTTAATTTAAATTCTGAATATCAAGGTAAGAATTTTTTTTTAAGAGACAAGAACAAATTATACATTACATCAATGTTTTTAACTTTTCTGTTGATTGAATCTTCAGATATTATATTCGCTGTAGATTCAATACCAGCAATAATAGCCATAACAAGAGATACATTTATAATTATTACTTCGAACATTTTAGCTATATTAGGTTTACGGACACTTTATTTTGCTATTTCAGGTTTAGCTGACCTTTTCTATTATTTAAAATATGGAGTATCGTTAATATTATTTTTTATGGGTATTAAGATAGTAATAAGCGAATATTACAAAATATCCGGACTTTCATCCCTACTCATTATTTTGACTATTCTAATTATTTCAATTCTCTTTTCAATATATAAGAAGCAGAAAATTTATTCCAGAAAAGAGAAATGAAGTGGATTACGGCAGCCACGACTAATCCAACGAGCATTGGTTCGACTTCATTCAATATTTTATTTTCGGAGAAATACGGTCTAATAAAAATCCAGGACATACTTGAGAATGCAGCTAAAATCATTTCTATAATTATAACCTTACTATTTATTTTAAAACCCGGATAATATGAACTTATCACAGGCAATATCATTGCAGGGATACATATAGATCCTATAAGATACCAAATCTCAATTACTGAAGGAATAAAAAAAGCAAGAATAATTGACAATATTCCTGATATAATTAATCCATAAACGGTATAACGTTTAAGGTAACTTTCGTTTTTAATTCTTGATAGTTTAAAAATAAAATCCCGTCCGATTGTTGTTCCACTGAGGAAATAAAAGCTATTTAATGTTGACATTATTGTAGCGAACATAGCAGCATAAAAAATACCTTTCCATCCCGGTGTTAATACTTTTTCAGCTAATAGTGGATAGGATAGAGTAGGTTTTGAAAGATTAGGCAATATT
>JAJXTM010000365.1 GCA_021783875.1 Bacteroidota bacterium | reverse complement strand
TTTTAAACAACTCCCTATAATCAATCCCTATCTCCACAATAGTCTCAAGACAATCAGCAACAAATGCGGGACTGAAAACTAAAATTTTTTTAACTCCTTGCTTTGCTTTTTCTATTATAACTTTATCAGTAAACGGCTCAAGCCATTTTTTATCTAACCTGGATTGAAAACAAACTGTATGTTTCTCTGTTGGAATTTTTAACTTCTCAACAAGCAAACGCGTTGTAGCATAACAAGCTGCCTTATAACAGAATTTATTTTCTTCATTAATTTCACTTTCACAATTATGCTCCGAACATGGCTTTCCGTCATTGTAAACTTTATCTACCTGCCTTTCCGGCAGCCCATGATAACTAAATAAAATATGATCATACTCATCTAAATTATACTTTTTGGATCTTTCAACTATAGTATTTATAAAACCTTCATTATCATAAAATTGGCTTATAATCTTTATTTCAGGGATTACCCACCATTTTCTTATAAGATTCATTGCCTTCTCAATTGCACTCCCGGTGCTCGCAGAAGCGTATTGAGGAAATAAAGGAATAATAATTATTTTGTCGTAAACTTTTTTCTGCATGTGTGAGATAACGCTGTCTAATCCGGGATTTTGATATCGCATTGCAATCTCAACTTCAAAACTGCTTCCTAAAGATGCCTGCAATTTCT
Organism: Bacteroidota bacterium; assembly: GCA_021783875.1. Lineage (GTDB taxonomy): Bacteria > Bacteroidota > Ignavibacteria > Ignavibacteriales > Ignavibacteriaceae > FEN-1297. The sequence goes on along the minus strand of JAJXTM010000365.1, from coordinate 1,885 downwards.
CTTTTACACTTTTCCCATATATTATTATCGGCGACCCTTCCTTTGTCCACAACTTTTTGTAAATCATTGCAGATTTAGGTGCACGAAATGGTACAATGATTATATTTACTAGTATCTTTCTGAGCAGCCAGGGAATATCAATAACACGCGGATCATTTAAAAACTCTGAAAGATATTTTCTTACATCGCTGACTGATGGACTATCGGGTGTTCCGAGATTTATTAATAAAACACCAACCTTAGGACTCATAAAAATAATTCCTTAATATATTACCAGCCCATGCGGTTTCTTAAAGAAACAATTTGAGCTGTGTGATGCTTTCCGTGCCAGGCATAAATTCCGATATTTCTCGATAGCTCAACTATTCCCTGTTCGGGGTGAATAAAAGTTTTTTTGAAATCATCAAGTGAAAGAGAATTTAATAAAATCGCAAATCGTTTCTGAATGGCTTCAAAAAGTTCAAGCGAAATTGCTGCCGGAGCTTGAACTGAATCTGCTAAATTAGACCAAAGTTCCTGATTGTAAGTTTTAATAATCGGCTGATTTTCGGTTAATGTCAGCTTAAATCTTATGAGTGCATTCGTGTGACTGTCAGCCAAATGATGCACTACTTGCCTTACTGTCCAACCGCCTTCACGGTAATGTGTATTCAATTGCTCTTCATTTAAGCCGGCAACGGCATTTCTTAAAAGCCCCGGTGCTTCTTCTATATCCCGAATATATTTACTTTTTAATTCTTCGGTAAAATCTCCCTCAAACTTAAATTTTCCGATCGGGTATTTTAATTCTTCAATACTGAGTTGTTTTGCAGTCATGCTGATTCCTTTTTATTTTAAATAAATCATTTTTTTTGTTTGAATAAATCCCGGTGTCTCAAGCTTGTAAAAATAAATTCCGCTTGATAGTTCTTTGCTTTCTGCAAAAAACTGTATGGAATATTTTCCCGCACTCTTGTTTTCGTCTACTAAGTCCGCTACCTGTTTACCAAGAATATCATAAACTTTTAACGAAACGTAACCGCTTTTAGCAAGCTGGAAATTTATTGTAGTACTTGGATTGAAAGGATTTGGATAATTTTGAGCAAGATCATAAATATATGGTATATTACTCTTTTCGTTTCCGTTTATTCCCGTTAATATAGCTTGATATTTACTTCTTGCGTTTGCAATCGCTGTCCTTAAATCACTGAGACTATACCCTCCGGCTACTGCATAAGCAACTTCGATAGTATCGTTTGCGGGTATATTAAATGGACCTCCGGATGTTACTTCCGAAATATCTCCCGGACCAGCATTGGGTTTTCCAATTCCGCTTGAAAGTGCCTGCCACTTTTCAGCAAATGAAAATCCGTCATAAATCTGAAATCCTGAGTCGCCGCCCGGATTTAAAATTCCCCAAAATCCGTAATTATTGGAAGAAATTAAAGCAGAAGCAACCATCTTCGGCTGGCTGCTGTTTGCATGATAAGCATATCCGAGACTGCCTGTCGGATCAAATGCCGTATAGTCACTATCACCGTTGACTAAGTCCCAATCAAAAAAAAGTCCCGCAAATAAATTTGAAATGGCGGAGTTGTTTTTGTTTACTATATTATAACGCAGAATAATATAATTATTATCAGGTGAATTTACATAACTATATGACCGTAATTTTACCGTAACACCGACTTTTGCAGCCCCAGCACCATCATCATTAAAGACAGTCGTTCCTTCCTGATATCCGTTTGCCGTTAAAAGTGAAAATGGCTGCAAAGCGACAAAAGCAGTATCCTGTGCACTGCCTTGATTATTATTACGTGCTTCGTCAGAAATTGTCGTAGCAGAAGTCCCTAGCATTAATGCTCCTTCAAACAACAAATTATTTCCGGCGTTAAAAATAAAACCA
>JAJXTM010000364.1 GCA_021783875.1 Bacteroidota bacterium | reverse complement strand
TAGTAAATGCTATTCCGCGTGGAGCGTTACTTCTCGTTTCAGACACGCCAATGGTTCCCGAAGGAATAAAAACCGAGAAATCAGATATTTTCGTTACTAAAAATTTTTCGGATCTTCATCTTCAAATCGGAATTGAAGCAATGACAGAAATAGGCAAGAAAGGCGAAGCAATAAAGCATTTTAAGTACTAAAAACAATCATATTTTCTGCGGGTGTCTATTACCTCACATCTAAAATACTCTTAGTGAATATCACGAAATTTAAGCTTATTCCTATTTATATTTTTATTACATTTTAGGAAGGCTATTGCGGAGCCTTAAATTTAGAAAATAAAGATTTTAGAAAGGAATGTATATGAAAGCATTCTTTTTAATCATTTTGTTGAGCATTTTGGAATTTTACAGCTGCTCTAAAGCAAATTTAAATGATAATAATTCGAGACTTATGCCACAATCAAATGACAAATTAGAAACTGCTACTTTTGCAGGCGGATGTTTCTGGTGCATGGATGCACCGTTTGAAAATATAGACGGTGTTAAAAATGTTATTTCGGGTTTTGCAGGCGGACATGAAAAAAATCCATCCTATGAAGAAGTCTCTACGGGCACAACAGGAGCTGTCGAAGCTATTCAGGTTGTTTATGATCCTAGTGTAATAAGCTATCCCGAATTATTGGATGTATATTGGAAACAATTTGATCCCACTGATGCAGGCGGATCATTTTTTGACAGAGGTTCGCAATATGAATCTGTTGTATTTTATAAAGACAGCACACAAAAAAAACTGGCAGAGGAATCTAAAGTTCGATTAGACAGGTCCGGGATATTTAAGAAGCCAATAGTTACAAAGATAGAAAAGTTTACTGCTTTTTATCCTGCGGAAGATTACCATCAGCATTTTTACAAAAAAAACCCCGTAAGATTTAATTCATACGAAAAGGCATCGGGAAGAGAGAATTTTATTATCGGCGTTTGGGGAGATTCTAATATTAGCAAATATAAAAAGTTACCGGAGAATGAATTGAAAAAAAAGCTAACCCCACTTCAGTATGATGTTACTCAAAACGGAGCTACTGAAAAGCCTTTTCAAAATGAATATTGGGATAATCATAAAGAAGGCATCTATGTCGATATAGTTTCAGGTGAACCATTGTTTAGTTCAAAAGATAAATTTGATTCAGGAACAGGGTGGCCAAGTTTCACGCAGCCAATAGATCCCAGATTTCTGATCAAAAAAGAAGATAATTCTTTGGGAACGAAAAGGATCGAAGTTCAGAGCAAAATCGGCAATACACATTTAGGTCATCTTTTTGACGATGGTCCTGCTCCAACAAATTTAAGATATTGTTTGAATTCCGCCGCCCTTCGATTTATTCCAAAAGATGAAATGGAAAAAGAAGGTTACGGCGAGTTTTTATGGTTATTTAAATAACCTTTTCCGGAATATTTTCTTTCTATTAAGGAAAATACTCTTTTTGATATTTCAACAAATTTTGGTTGAGCTAATTCAAATGTAAGGGGAATAAAGCATGAAATTATATACTTTATTTTACCGTTATCAACTATACCGACATCATTTGTCCAAAAACTCCACCAGCCGGATTTGTGATAAAACATCGTATTATGAGGCAGACCTGAAGCAATTTTTGTAGTATCTAATTGTCTCCCCAACAGTGTTTTTAATTGCATACTGACCCATGGATTTACTAATTGATTTGTGTAAATCCTGTACATAAAATCGGCAGCATGAAGGGCGCATGTCTCTGTACCTCGAATAGTTTTGTAGCCGGGATCTTCATAAGTACGGCTAAGATATTTTCTTGTTACTTCGCTTCCGTACCAATTATATTGGTGCATGGTTGAATTTATACTGTCTCTAGTTGCAACATCAATTAAACAATTAGCCGCCGAATTATCGCTTCGAGAAATCATCAGATCTAATAGATAATTTATAGTCAGTGTATCGCCGTCCCGCAAAACCGGTCTTGGATCCCAGCTTATTTCTTTAGATAAATCAACGTCGTTTGGAGAATGGATAATGTAAGGTGTAGTCAGATAATAATCGTTATTACTTATTTCTTTGAGAACTTCCATTGCAACATACATTTTATAAACGCTAGCCGGATAAATAAAATTATCATAATTGACTCCTCCGAGAATAGGTTTGGGAGAGTTTAAATCAATAACCGCAAAAGATACTTGTTCGGTCCCGTCAGCACCAACATTAAATGTACTGTCCAAGCCAACAGATTTTATAATCGAGAGAAGGGAATCAGAAAAGCTCTTATTTGTTTGATAGTAAGATGGCACAACAACACTTTGAGAGAAAGCTGCGGCATATAAAATAATAAAAAAGAAAATTATCTTTTTCAATTTAACTCCTTTATGTTTTTTTATTTAAGAAGCACAATTTTTCTAGTAAGAAGTGTATTCGGTGTTTGCAAAACTACAAGATAAAAACCTGATGCTAAACTTGAACCATTAAATTGTATTTTATAACTTCCCTTTTGAACTTCTTTATCAACTAAGCGTTCAATTAATTGACCCATAATATTATAAACTTTTAATTCAACATGTGAACTACTGTT
>JAJXTM010000064.1 GCA_021783875.1 Bacteroidota bacterium | reverse complement strand
ATGATCATTACTGGATTAGGTAAATTGTCAAGGTACTGAATTTGAAGTGAAATTTTATCTATCATTGTTTGAAAAGCTGATGAAAGTTCCCCAATTTCATCCTTGAAATTACTTTGTATCTCAATATTTGTATCTCCTGAAGCAAATTTATTAGTTGCATCCAATAATTCACGGAGGCGCTTGCTAATAACTTTAGAAATGTAGTATCCCAAACTTATTGCTGAAATTACTCCAATAAGAATATAAATTAACATATTTCTTGAAGCATTATCAGCTGAAATTGTATTATTCGAAGCCCTGGTTTTTGCCCTTCTAATTAAAACTTCATCAAGGTTTGAGATTGAATTTTGTGCATTTGTTCTCGCATCATTTAATTTTCCATTCCAAAGCAACAATGCATCCGAAATTCTTCCATTTTGCGCTAAATTGATAAAATCTTGGAAAATATCATGAAAATTGCTATAAGATTTTTTGACTTTGCTCAATGCCTGGCTGGATTCATCAGGAAGTTTAATTTTGTCGAATTCAGTAAAGGCATTATCTATATCAGTCATGCGGTCATTTATTTTATTTACAAAATCACTTTTGGAAATTGTAGTGTCTGCTAATAAGCTTAAAGCATCACTCCTCATTCTTTGGAAGGTGGTTGAGATTTCTCCCTCGAGAGAAAGTGGGACAGCATTAGTTTCGTATAATATCCTATCACTTTCATTTATAGATTTAAGATTGGTAATTCCTTCATATCCCAATAAAACAAAAAATAACGAAGCTAATATAAACGTCAATACTAGCTTAGAACTGATTTTTAGATTATAAAACCATTCCATTAAAAACCTCTTTAAATTTTACCTTTATTTAAGCATAGCTGTATCTAATGTATTAGATACAAGATTATGATCGTAATAAATTTGTAATAGTTTAAAATAGGAATGACCGGAAGGTTATTTTTAACAAATAATTTATCCGGTCATTAATAGAATTGAAATACAAAACTAAATCATTGATTCTTTAAGACGCCTAGCTACAGATATGAAAAACCCCAAAACCATGATTAATATTCCTGTCCAAACCAAGTTAACAAAAGGCTTTGTGCTGGCTGAAATCTGAAGAACTTCCTTGGGAGTTGAATCGGAGGTATTCTCTCCGTTAAGTTTTGAAAATATAAACTGAGCTTGTTTTGAGGTCGGGTCAATTTTTTGAAGTTGTATTTTTAAATTTGCATCATTAATGATAATTGGATCAAATTTTACATCCCGTCCATGTTTTTCCATAATTGCTTCACTTTTATAGGATTTCCCATTTTTATCAATTTTAAGCTTTGCTCCCATTTTGAAGTCGCCGCCTTTCATCATTACACTCATATCCGGTGCAACAAAATCTTTATATGAGATTTCAGATCCGTCAAAGCTGGTGCTGTCGCCTAATCCCAAAGAAATTGTTTGTCCCTGAGCTTTATTATCTGTGCCGTTATCGTATCCCATTGGGGAGAAGTATACATCTTTTGTAGGAAGGGATAATATAGCCGGTTCTCTCATTAAACCATTATTAAAATCGCTAATATACATTATAGGGCTAACTGTATAAGATTTATCTCCTTTTTGCAATTTTACATTAAAAGCATATTTAGTGTTATTGTCGATTTGATCATATCCTGTAAAAGTCATCTTATACCCAAAGGCTTCCTGCGGAATATTTTTCGTCAAATTAATATCTTTTTCCCTGCTGTAAACAGTTGAGCCTATAACACCGAGCAGAAAGACCGAGATTCCAATATGAGCTATATAAGCGCCCAACATCTTTTTGTTTCCGCGTATAATTCTAACTGCAATTTCTGCGTTAACTATAAGAGCAAAAGTCGTTGAAATCGTAAGAAGCATTACCATAATATCTGTAATTCCCCCGAGAATAATTATTAGCGCAGAAATTACGATTGTAGCTGATACAGCAAGAAAGGATTTTTTTATTATCTCTTCTTTTTTATTTGATTTCCATTTCATTAAAAGACTGAGACCGTTAAGCAGTCCTATAATTATTGCAATTGGCAGATTCATTTGATTATAAAATGAGGCATCTACAGAATGTCCGAATATAGGCGCTGAGGTTCCTAATAAAACTATTAAAGAAGAGGCGCTTAAAACAATTGCAGCTGTAAATAAAGATAATTCTCTTGAAAGGATTCCCTCCTCAGATTTAATATTTACGCTTAAATATTTCCAGCGATAAGCTAGCGTACCTAATCCGAGGAATAAAAAGGTTCCTACAAAGACAACCAAGAAGATATAAACAATAGCGCCCGGATCAACAAATGAGTGAACTGAAGCATCTCCAAGCACACCGCTTCTGGTAAGGAATGTACTATATATAACCAAAACGTACATCATCAAACAGAGGATTAGATTAATTTTTGCATATCTGCCTATTCCGTCTCCTTTAGATTGGCTTTTTCTCTGCACCAGCAAAGTATGTATAGCAGCCACCCCAACAAGCCATGGGATAAGACTTGAATTTTCAACAGGATCCCAAGCCCAATAACCGCCCCAGCCGAGCATTTCATAAGCCCAGTAACCGCCTAGCATAATTCCTAGACCCAAAATTCCGGAAGCAGCCAATATCCAAGGGAATGATTGTTTAACCCAATCTCTATAATCGTTTTTCATCATAGCTGCCATTGCAAAAACAAATGGAACTGTTGCCATCGAAAATCCGGTGAAAAGAATAGGCGGATGCACCTGCATCCAGAAGTTAGTCAGTTGAGGATTTAATCCCCTTCCATTTAATATAAAGTCTTTTATAGCAATACCGTTAGCACTAAGAATGGAATAGAGATGAGAGTCCATTTTAACAAAATTTTGACCTGATGAACCGTCACTAAAGATAAAGTTCTGCAATAAAGGTGAGTTTAGCAAAGATTGATTAATGCTTTTTACTGAAATAAAAATCGGTTCAGCCCAGATATTAACAAATGGGTTTTTGAATAAGGGAGAGACCATCAAAAGGATAAAAGAAGTTGCGAGAGAAAAGACAGCCATAACTCTTGGTTCCAGGTCGCCTCGCTTTGAAGAATAATTCTGTAGAATTAATCCGACGATAGTGGTTAGGAAAAGCCAGAGCATAAAGCTCCCTTCTTGACCGCCCCAGAAAGAAGCCATTAATATCCCTCGTTTCAGCTCATTACTGCTATATTCAAAAACATATTTAAAGCTATAGTTATGTGTAATAAGAAGATATTCCAACAAAGCCGCAGCAACAATAACCAGCATCGACATAGTATGGTAAGCTATCCGACCGTAGTTAAGTGAATTATAACCTCGAAAAGCGAGATAATACATTACCATTGATATTATACTGCTAGCAAGAGCTACAGTAATAATTATACTTCCGATCATTTTTTCCTCATATAATAAGATTTAATTAAAATAAATCTTACTTGTTTAATATTATAAAGTCGAAGATTTAACGCCCTGAATATTTTGTCCTTCATATTTACTAGGACATTTCGTTAGTATACTTGTAGCATGGAAGCAGCCTTGATAATATTTCCCTGTAACGACTACTGACTTAGCAGTTTCAAAATTATTAGGAATCGTTCCATTATAAATCACTTTCATTTCGTTTCCGTGTGTATCGGCAATATAGAATGAAAATGTCCGATCATCAGAATTTATTACATAATTTTTGTCTTTTACCCAGCTGCCAGTTGCTTTAACAGTTTTTTCTTTAGCCATAACATTTGAGAAATTACTTTCATATTTTATGTTGCTTTGGGTAAAGAGATAAGCAGTCAGTCCTAAAAACACAACAATAATAAATCCGCCAAATAAATATTTCTTATTCATTTTTTAACTCCATTAATTTCTTTTTCGATTGATTTAATTCGTTTATCTAAGTTAAGTAAGTAGAAAAAGATTCCCGCCCAAACGATAAGGACGATAATCATAACTATAAAAATCGCATTTTGATTTAAGAATTGATATAAGCTTTGCAATTTAACCTCTATTCTGTTTATTTAATTTATCCCGGTAAATAATTGATTTATAGCCGATATTCCACATCCAAAAATATAAAACAGTAAAACCAATAAGAGAAAGGAAAAATATCAATTGCATATTGGCATTCATTTTAAAGTCGATAACAGGACCGGAGTTTGTATCATCAGCAGAACCGGGATGTAAACCTTTCATAATCCTGGGCATAATAAATACAAAAAAAGGAACCGTTAAAAAAGCAATGATGGAATATACAGAAGAAAGCGATGCTCTTTTTTCCTCAGATTCAATAGATGATCTCAAAGCAAACCAGGCTCCGTAAATCAACAATAAAGCAAAAATACTTGTTTGGCGAGGATCCCAACTCCAGAAAGAACCCCAGGCAAACTTAGCCCATACTGCTCCTGTAATAGTAGCAAGAATACAAAATATAATTCCGAGCTGTGCAGCGGCATAGGATTTTGCATCGTCATCTAAATTTTTATTTTTCAGATACTTAAAGCTATAAAGTGTTGACATAAAGAACGCGACCACCGAAAGCCAAGCTGTAGGGACATGGAAAAAAATAATTTTAGCATTTTCTTTAAGTCCCGGAATTAAAGGAAATTCATACCATTTTACAGGGATTGGTACTATCGGGAATGCAATTCCTGCAATAGAGACAAAAACCATTAAAAGGAATAGGGATATTTTCCAAACCATAAATTATCCTAAAAAATTTATTAAAATTACTAATCTTTCCATACAAAATCGAAAAGTAAATATGACGCTGTGAGCATTATAACATCATAGCAAATTATAATAGCTAATTCAAATTTTGCATCTGAAAAAGTTGATCCGTCGAAAGCCATTAAAGTTAATTGTACAGAAGTTAATATTAAAGGTAATAATATTGGAAATGAAAGGACGGGATATAAAGTACCTTTTGCTCCTGCTTTTGAAATAATTGCAGCTATAATAGTTGATGCTATAGCAAGACCAGCGCATCCAAAGAAAAATGCTACTATAAAAAGTCCAAAATTTTTAATTGCAAAACTATCGAAAAGAGCCGAATAAAGAATTGTAATTACTATATTCATGCAAAAAACTAAGACAATATTAAAAAATAATTTTCCGGAGAAAATTGTTGTCGGCGCCGCAACTAATTGGAGCGCTAGAGTTGTCCCTCGCTCTTCTTCAGAAACAAATGCACGGGAAAGACCTGACATAGCAGAGAAAAAGATAACTACCCAAAACAGTCCAGCTGTTAAACTTTGTGTAATTGTTTCATTTCCGACAGAAAACAAAATGACACTTATCGCAACTATTACAAACATTGCTAATGAATTTACTGCATACCTTGTCCTCATTTCTGAATGAAAGTCTTTTTGATATAATGCGTATGCTTTGTTGGTCATATTCTTAAGTAAGAAGTTACAAGTTCAAAGTTAAAAGTTATAAGGAAAAAGTATAATTTTATGCAAATAAACAGGGTTCTTAAAATTGAGAATTTTATTTGCTAAATGTTAATTATTAAATCAAAAGAAACTTAATTTTGATTTATTCCTTACATTATAAACAATTATTATGCCGATAGGGCTGGCTTAAAATCTTCTAATTTAATCTCATTTTTGCAAATTAACAGATCAGATTCTTCATTTGACGCAATAATTACAATATTTGATGAACTTTCTTCTTCTATAATTTGATAAACAACATCTTTCCCGGCTGAATCAAGATTTGAGGTAGGTTCATCTAGAATAATCAATCGCGGATTGTGCATTAGCGCAAATATGAACTTCAATCGCTGTTTCATTCCTGATGAATAAGTTTTAACCAAATCATCCTGTCGACCATTTAAAAGAAATTTTTCAAGGAGTAAGGAAATTTTTTCTGTGTTAAATTTAACTCCCCGAATTTTCGAAAAGTATTGCAGATTTTCTAAAGCGGAAAATTCTTCATACAGCACTAAATAGGGAGAAACAAAACCTAAATAATTATGAAGCTTTTCAGGGATAATTTCTATATTATCGTTAGAATGAATTACCTTTCCCGAAGAAGGAGAATTTATTCCTGCGATAATTTTTACCAATGTTGACTTACCTGATCCGTTTGATCCGGAAATTCCAAGAATACCATTATTATTAATTTGAAAAGCTAACTCCTTAAAAATCAGCCGCCTTCCAAAATATTTGGATATGTTATCTACTTTAAGAGAATAATCAGTCATTTAATATCACCAATTTCCCTTTTGATATGTTATTACCTGACTTGACCACATATAAATAAACTCCGCTTGATAATTTTTCTTGGTTTGAATTAAGTCCATCCCATTTTACAATAGTCTGCCCGTAAATATAATTCAATTTTATATTATCGCCGAAATATATCAACTTCATAGAAATTGAATAAATATATAATTGAACATCCGAAGTTTGATCAGGTTTAAAAGGTATATAGATAAAGTTGTTTTTATTGTAATAAAAAGGAGATGGGAAAGGATAATTAATAGAAATTGCATTTATTTGACTGCTTTGCACTATAGAATTATTTAATATTTCTGAATTTGTCCAATTATAAGGAGCATTTGAATAAAACCAAGCAAAATAGCTATTGCTTAATTTTAAGGAACCATTTACAGGGGTATTGTAAAGTCCGTATTGAAATTCATATAATGAATTAGTGCTATCAATTGAATTTTGGATATCAGAGTTAGAAATTATTGTACATAAAGTATCGACACTTGAAGAATTAAAAATATTCAAGAATGTATTTGAGCAAGGTCCCGCAGATAATTGCACAGGAAAATTAGTTGAATGAAAATCAAGCGAAGCAATAGGATTAACAACCGGATAGAGTGAGGCATCTTCGAAATATTCTCCCGGTACAGAGCGGTAATTTGTAAAATACATCCATATTCCAAATTTATTAAGCGCATTTCCAAAAGTGGTATTATAACTTTGTAATACACTATCTATTGCATCCATAGCTCTCATTTGAGGCATTAGCTGCCATTCCTTTTTTATAATATCATATCCATAATTATCTTTCTGAAAAATATTCCAAATAGCTAATGCATATTCCTGGTTACTTCCATTAGTTGAAATGCTGTTTTGCGTATTATAAAAATAATAAGGCAAATATTGCAGATAATCTTTAATTGATGGATAGACAAAATGTTCCATTGATGTCGAAGTCAGTTCATAAAAGAATTCATCAAGATTATACCTGTAAATATAGTTCCCAGCCTGGATACTATGATGGAATTCATGTGCAACAGTAACCCGGGCTGCATTTATACCCTCAGTATAAAATCCGGAATAATTATTATTAATGACCATGAAAGAAGTCCATGTGTTTTCTCCTACTTGGGTTTCGACTTCAGTATAGCCATAGAGTCCGCCAATAGGAACGACATAAATATCATATTTATTATCTCCTCCTAAATTTTGATCCGGAGGCGGTGGAGGATATCCCAAGAAATTGATTTCAAAGTTGTATGCCGAGTCCAATGCAATTGCTAAGTCTGTCATGCTATAATAAGGGGTATCTGTTCCCATATGATTGTAATGAACCCGGAAAAAACCATTAGGTGTTACAAAGCTAGTATCCGTAATCGGTCTGGCTAGCACATTTTGAAGATCTTGTCTCTTCTTTTTACTGTATAAAGATAAATTAAATTTAGCTTCATTTATCATCTCAAAACCGCATTTTATATGCGAAGTATCTACAGAGAAAGGGATCACAGTATTTTCTAATATTGACGGTTTAACATTTTTTATAATAAGATAATAAAGGGAGTCAAGCTTTGCATTGCTTAATTTCTGAGCTTCAATTTTACTAAACATTGTGAACATTATGAAAACGGATAATATATTTATTATAAACGTTTTATATTTATACAATTTTCATCCTCATCAATATACACTAGGTGAATTTTTCTAAAACTTAAGTTTTTTATAAAGTAACTTTGGAGATTATCAGCATCGGAAATTTTAACAGGAATAATTTCTCTGCCTCCGGAGAGAAAATCAATTCTGCTAACACTATGTTTAACATTATTATAAACAAAAAGAAACTTAAGCCCTCCGTTTCTTATTTCACCAAAATAAAATTTAACTCCGGACAAGGGATCAAAAGTACTTAATAAATCTTTATTCCTCAAAACGTATTTTAAATTACCGCGGGTAAAAACAGTTTTAGAATTTAGACCTTGATTAATAATACTCAGCGTTTCTTCTTTATCTTTATTTAAGAAGTCTGCAGTTAAAAGAGTAATCGACGAAGGTTTTTCATTAGCAAACTTTATAATGTTATTTTTCGAAAAATTTTCATTATTTAGGTAAAAATTATTTAATGCGATTCCGTTATTTGAGTTTTGCCATAAGTATAAAGAAGTTTCCTTTTTGCCAGAAAGATTTACTGCTTCAATATTAGAAGCAATATTTTGAAAATTACTATAATCATATCTATAGTTATGATATTGGATAATGGATAGACCTAATTTATCATCGTTAATAAATGCGATAGTAATTACAGTTGAACCTTCATTATCCCGGTCTAATTTAATATCTTTAATAGGACCTAAGGAATATAAATAATCTCTATTTATATTATTATTACGAAAATCTATTTTGATAATTTCGATAAGCTTATGTCCATAATCGAAGCAGTAAAAGGTTTTTACATCAGGATCAGTATTATCTACTAAAATTTGGCTATGATATTGAGAAAGCTTTGCGGTATAAAGCAATGCCGGTATTCCGGCATTATTTCTTACCACAAGATCAAGAGACATAGTCAAGCTATCAATATAGCAAAAGTCGTTTATTCCGTTATTACTACGGTCAAAATATGTAATATTCCTAGGTTTTGGGCTAAAAACCAAGCTGACATTTTCAAGCAATGAGCTTAATTTTAGAATTGAGTATATCTCGCCATTAGTACTGACAGCTTCAATGCCGCTAATAAATTTACTATAGAAAGGTACTAAGTTTTCAAGACCAGGTTTTTGCATATAGACTTCTTCCGGATAAAATCCGTTATTACTGGCATAAAGGATAGATAAAGTCTGATTCTGTTTATTTAAATATGCAATGTCAATTTTGCCGTCATGATTAAAATCCCCTGTAATTATCTCATCCGGCTTATAAATTGTTTTAATAGTTTCTTCATTATTAAAGGATGCGATACTGTCCCCGAACATTATTTCAATAGATTTCCCTTTTGCAAAAATGAGATCGGGATAATGATCAAGGTTTAGGTCAACTGTTCTCAGCAGATTAATTTTCCCATTCAGATTAATAGATCTAATCTCCTTGAATTTATTATCCCCCATATTAAAGAAAAAGGAAATGCAATTATTCATTATATCAAAGGCGGCTATATCGGGTAAGCCGTCATTATTAAGATCGGCAAAAATCGCATTAGTAAAGCTTCTGCCGGGGTAGAGAGATTTTTTAATAATTCCGGAATGAGTAATATATAAAATTGATAACCCGTTAAATGCAGGACCGGAAATCAACAATTCATCTTTACCGTTTCCATTGATATCAGTAGCGCTAATGTTTTCGGGATAGGAATCAAATTTAATTTTTCTTGATAATATTGCTTTCCCTGAAGATAAGAATGAATAAATTCCGACAATTCGATTTTGTCTGCTTGTAAAAGCGTATTTTTTAACCGGGCTATTGATATCATTAATATTTTGGATATTCGTTATTTGATAAGGTATCTTAAATACGCTGGGTTTTCCAAAATTGCCGTTACTTTTCCCAGGAACCGATACAATATTTTTTTTATCAGAATTGAAAAGAATTAAATCGGTATAAGAGTCATTATTATAGTTTAAAGTAAAAAGGGAATTGTACCCCGGGGGAACATGAAAATTTTTAAATTTGCAAAATCCATTTATTGGTATTTGAGGAAAAATTTTTATAGAAAAGAAAAACAATAACGCAACGAAGTAAAATTTACTTTTTACGACTTTGGAGTCTTGCTTCTCTTCTTTGAAGGGCTTCTTCATATCTTCTTTTTTCATCTTCGGAGACCGGAATTGCTTTTACAGCTGCCGTCGGTTTACCATCATTATCTAAACTAACAAAAGTTAAATATGCTGAATTAGTATGAATTCTTTTCCCTTCTCTAAATGACTCGGCATAAACTTTAACGCCGACTTCCATTGATGTATTAAAGACACGATTGATAGAAGAGACTAAAGTAACCGCATCGGCAAGGTTAATCGAATGATGAAAATCTATTCTATCAACCGAAGCGGTAACGCAAACCCTTTGCGTATGTTTAGATGAACATAATGCAGCACAAATATCAATCCAATGCATCAATTGACCGCCTAAAAGTTTTCCAAGCTGATTTGTATTATTGGGTAATACAAGTTCAGTCATGGTTATAATAGACTCACTTACTTTTTTTGGCTGGATGTTCATTTCGAAATAGTCAGATTACTTTCCAACTTAGTTTTAATTTGATTCACTTCTTGCAGATTTTTATCATTCGGATATCTGTCAATATATTTTGCAATTTCATCTAATGCATCATTATTTCTTTTAAGCTTTACAAGCAATTTAATTTTTGAATACATAGCCATAGGCGCATATTTAGTATCATGATAAGTATCCAAGACATAATCATAATAGATCAAAGCAGCGTTATAGTACTCCATTTTTTCATAAATATAAGCAGAATGATATTCTTTATGAGCCAGCTTCTCATTTAACTCCGAAATTTTATTTTCTGCTTCAGTTACCTTGCTATTAGTAGGGAAAAAATCTATAAAAGCCTGGAACTCCTCAATTGCCTTTTTAGAGTATTTTTGATCGAGTGAATAATCCGGAGAAAGTTCATAATAACTATCGGCAAGCTGATATTGAGCAGCGGGAACAAAGCGGCTTGAGGGCATATTTTTAATTAATTTACTAAATTCAAAAGCAGCGAGGATATAGCTCCCTGATTGAAAATGAGACTGCCCCAAATAAAATTGGGCGCTATCTATTACAGCACTTCCAGGATACTGCAATACAATTGCCTGAAATTCTTTTATTGCATCTTCATAGTTATGCTTGTTAAATAATTTCATGGCATAAGCAAGTCTCTCACCGGCATTCATATTGACTGTATTAAAAGAGGAAGAACAGCCCCACAGCAATAACGCCGAGAATATAACAAAAAAGGAATATTTCATTGGTTCCTAACTGATTTACGAAAAATTAAAGTACAATAATAAAAAATAATCCGAAGTCATCAAAGGTAATTTTACTTACTTCGTATTGTAAAGAATAGAATTACTGCCAAAGCTGAAGCTCCCACAGCTACTATCGGTTCATAAAAACTTGAAAAGAATGGCTCAGCAGGAATTTCTCCCTTAGTAAAAGGATAAGAAACATTTTCAAACTGTTTGATTTGATTATAGTTAATAGTATCAGAAAACGAATAATTAAATTTCTTAACAATAGTTCCATTATAAAGAATAGAATAATTGCCTGAAAATAATAAGTTTCTTTCTGTAAAGTAGTCTCCGAGTATTCCATTCCTAAATAAACTGCCATATCGCACATTAGCATTAATAATAGTAAAATTTATGACCGGCACATTTGCACTATCAGTATTGCCTATAAAAATATTTATTTTTTTTAATTTTAAATTTTCCAAAATTTGGTTCGTAAATACCCCGAAATCGTTTCCCTGCTCAAAGTTTATCTTAACCTCTTTGCAATTTAGCGG
>JAJXTM010000363.1 GCA_021783875.1 Bacteroidota bacterium | reverse complement strand
ATCAAGGAAAACAGTGCCATTATGAGCAATTTCAAATAACCCTGATTTCTTTTTATCAGCTCCTGTAAAAGCGCCCTTTTCGTAACCGAATAATTCACTTTCTATTAGATCATGCGGTAAACTCCCGCAGTTAATCGGGACAAAATTTTCAAATTTTCTTTCACTATTGTAATGAATATTGTATGCAACTAATTCCTTGCCGGTTCCGGAAGCGCCGCTTATTAAAATGTTAACGTCGCTTTGAGCATATTTCTTAATTTCATCCTTCATCATTTTTATCGTGTGAGACTCCCCGATAATTTTTTTCTGAAAAAGGATATCTTCAATATTTTTAATCAATTTTTGATTTGATTTTTGTCTTTCCTTTTCAAGCTTGCTTTTTTCATGGGCGTTAAAAATACTAAGTATGAAATCTGTTGGCTGATAAATGAATTCTTCTATATCTCCCGGATACTTAGTGCAATACCAGAATGCTCCCGCTCTCATTAGCCTGTTAGCAAAGTCAAAGTCGGTTATATTTATTGTCATTTTTGTAATGACAATAATTTGAATGGAAAAATCCAATTCTTTTATATTTTGTATTAATTCTTCTCCCATTACTCCGCCGGTAAGGTGAAAATCCATTACTACAACATCATATGTACTGCGGTTTTTTTTGATAAGATCCAGCGCCGCATTACCATCGGAAACTATGTTAGCAATATTAATTTTATCGCTAAAAGGTTTTAATGTGTTCATTACTCTGACTACATCATACTCTTCGTCTTCTATTAACAGAACCTGTATTGTACTATTTATAAACATTTTTTTCTCAATTAAATTAGCATAAAATTTTTATAGTAAATTCGCATCCGGATTGGGGCAGATTTTGCACATCTAACTGCCAACCACACCTTTTTGCAATTTCAAATGCAATATAACATCCATAACCCGTATTTTGAATTGCAGATTTCTTGGTTGATACATTTTCTTCGAATATCTTTTTTATTCCGGCTTCGTTTGACTGAAGTAATGTTTTCTCAATTCCTTTGCCGTTATCGCTTATCCTAATAATTGCTGTGTGCGTATCGGGAATATATTCAGTAATTAAAGTTATAAGAATATTCGGAATACCTGCATGGTCGATACTATTTTGTATCAATGGCTCAATTATTTCCCAAATTACAAATTCGTTGACGCCGATTTTTGGTATTGCATCATCAAGCTGTAACTTGATTTCGAATAACGAGGTTTTTTTCGATGTGCGTAAAAAGATGTTTTTAATTATGAAATTAATAACCTCATTTAAATCAGTTCTGAATAATGCATTTCTGATAGTCTGAACAGGCGGGTCAAACCATTTCATATCGTAAATTATTCTTGAGATAAAATTGGCATACTTAGTAACCCTGAATTTTATTTCGTTGATGTTTTCCGGTGAAAGAAGTTTCAAATCACCTTTTATAAAACCCATGACTTTTTCTGCTTTATGATGCGTATGATAAATTCTTTTAGTAAATACAAGTTCCTTTTCATAAGTAATTTGCTTTTTAATGTTCTGCTCATGCTCGTCTAAAAGCAGTTTCTGAGCTTCATCTCTTTCACGCAAAGTATATGACGAAACAAAATACATCGCTAGTAATCCTAAAGAAATGAATGAAAAATAAATCAAAGATGTCTCATCATAATTTGAAATTATTTGGCTAGTCATGAATGAGAAGTCGGGTGTATTTTTAATATATACTGCCCCCACATATTCTCCTTTGAGTACAAAGGGTACAAAAGTGTTGAATGTCTGCTTATCCGTTACCGTACTTTGTATTTGCTCTTCTGCTCTCAACTTCGTGCTCAACTTTATATATAGTTCTCTTGCGATTTCGTGAGATTTGCTTACTCCCGAATCACTAATGGCATCTCCCGTTATATATCTGAATAGATTTCTGCCGTCGTCAATTGCCAGTACATTTTTCCCGTTGTCAACCATTATACATATATCCTCAATATTATGCTGCAGCAGAGGCTGTGCAAGTATTATATTTAACGATTGTATTATTCGCTGTTTGTCATTCTCTTTAACAAATTGCTGCTGATTAAATGACTCCAATAGAAGCTCAAGTGAAGTCGTAGTTAGATTAGCAAGCTTTTCAGCTGAATCTTTTTGATACCATTGCTGAGTGCTGCTGAAGAAATTTCGGATCGATGATTTATTAACGAATGAAACTAAGAATTGAAATGAAAAAAGCACAATAAATATTACCGTGATGTGCTTAAATTCAAAATGATATTCTTTAAACTTATCCAGAATCTTTTTATTAGACATGGCAGAAGCGTCCTTGTTTATTTTAACTGAAAATTTCCGGAATTAATTTTATCTGTAGCATCGTCTAATGCTGTTTTTACGGACATATTTTTTTTAATTGCTTCGTGGAGATAGTAGGATATTATATCCGAAATTCCGGTATAACTTTGCAGAAAAGGTCTATGAACACCTTGTTCAAGCAGCCTTTTGTAAAATTGAATTGACTTATTATCTTTAAGGAATAGAGAGTCTTCATAAACTTGATTATTAATGGGTAAGAGCCCTCCCTTTTGGTATAAAATTTTTTGTGCTTCTTCACTTGTAACGAAGTTTATAAATTTAGCA
>JAJXTM010000063.1 GCA_021783875.1 Bacteroidota bacterium | reverse complement strand
GAGGAGCATTCTACGGTACAAAAAAAGCATGTGAACCGATTCATATTCTTTATGATTATGGTGATTCAGGAATTGTTGTTATAAATAATACACTTCATACTCTAAATAATTTAATAGCATATATTCAAATACTTAACTTTGACTTAACTAGAAAATATTCATCAAATACTCCGGTTAAATTAATGCCTGATCAAGCAATTAAAATATTAGGATTACCATACATAAAAGATCTAAGTAAAACATATTTTGTTGATTTGATATTAAATGATGGTAAGAAAACCTTAAGTTCAAATTTATACTGCTTATCGTCAAAACCTGATATTCTAGACACGGCAAAAACTAATTGGTTTATTACACCAACAAAAGATTATGCTGATTTAACTGAGCTAAATAATTTACCCAAGGTACATTTAACCGTTACAGAAAAGTTCAAAACTGAAGGGGCAAGGGATTTAGTAGAAGCAGAAATTAATAATAACACCGACAAATTAGCTTTTCAAATTGTATTATCAGTTAAAAAGGGAACACATGGAGAGTCGGTATTGCCAATCTTTTTGGAAGATAATTATTTTTCGCTTCTTCCCGGAGAAAAGAGAATTATAAAGGGATATTTTTATAAAAATGACTTAGACGGGAAAGTACCAAAATTAATTGTTTCAGGATGGAACATTGATTAAATCATTTTTGTTTTTAATTATAAAACATCAGAATTTAAATAATTATAATATTGTTTCAACATGGAAGATGATTATTGAAAGAAATAAATGGCAATTTTAGGCATAGATCTCGGCGGAACAAACGTCCGTGTTGGGAGTATAGATAAAAATTCATTAGTCAGAGTTGAATCAATGTCTATAACAAAAGATGGAAGTGCAAATGAAGTTATTAATGAAATTTTTATCCTAATCGAAAAATTTTCAATTAGTGAAATTATGGGGATTGGAATTGGTGTCCCGAGTCTTGTAGATATTGAAAGAGGAATCGTTTATGATGTTCAAAATATTCCTTCATGGAAAGAAGTTCATTTAAAAGAAATAATTGAAAATAGATATGGAATACCGGTATATATTAATAATGATGCAAATTGCTTTACTGTCGGCGAAAAATATTTCGGTAAAGGTAAAAAATATAAAAATATTGTCGGACTTATATTAGGAACAGGTGTGGGTGCCGGAATTTTAATAAATGATAAGCTTTATTCGGGTAAAAATTGCGGAGCCGGCGAATTTGGTGCTATTTCATATTTAAAGAAAACTTATGAATACTATTGTAGTGGACAATTTTTTATAAATGAATATAATATTTCAGGTGAGAAACTTTTTAAAAAAGCCAAAGAGGGAGACTATGAGGCGATTAAAATATTTTCAAATTTCGGAGCAAATGTCGGCGAAGCAATAAAGCTTATTATGTTTTCTATAGATCCTGATGCAATTATACTTGGCGGTTCGGTCACCAAGTCATTTAATTTTTTTAAAGAAGATATGTTTAAATCAATACGTGGTTTTTATTATTCAAAGTCAATTGAAAATATTAAGATTGAAGTTTCGGAAATTGAAAATGTGTCAATTCTTGGTGCGGCAGCACTATACTATGACAATTTAAGGAAATAAAAATATTCTTAGATATTTGTTAAAATAAAAATTTTTTTTTGGAGTTGTTAAATGCAATTAAATTATGTTGATTGGGTCGTGATTGCCCTTTATTTTTTATTTAATGTCTCAGTTGGGTTTTATCTTAGAAAACGAGCAACCCAAAGCGTCAGCGATTTTTTTATATCAGGAAGGAATGTAAGCTGGTGGCTTGCAGGAACTTCAATGGTTGCAACTACTTTTGCTGCCGACACACCTCTTGTCGTCTCAGGTCTTGTTGCAAGAAACGGCATAGCCGGAAACTGGATATGGTGGAGTATGGCTTTCAGCGGAATGCTGACTGTATTTTTCTATGCAAAACTTTGGCGCCGTGCTGGAGTATTGACAGATGTTGAATTTGCAGAAATCCGCTATAGCGGGAAACCCGCTGCTTTCCTCAGAGTTTTCCGTGCGTCCTACCTTGGACTTCCTATAAACTTAATAATAATGGGATGGGTTAATCTTGCGATTGTAAAAATAATGATGCTTGTTCTTGGAATCGATAAAATTGAAGCCCTTGCAATTGCTATAGTCATAATGTTTATAACTGCATCAATTTCAACATTATCAGGATTATGGGGTGTTCTGTGGACAGATCTTTTTCAATTTATATTAAAAATGGGAATGGTAATTATACTAGCTGTTTTTGCTGTTAACGCAACGGGTGGGATGGGAAGTCTTATAAATCAGCTACATGCAATAGACAAATCAAGAGATTCTACAAGTTCAATTTTAGCTATGGCGCCTAATTTAAACTCAACTTGGATGCCAATGATAACATTTTTTGTTTTCATTGCTGTAAATTGGTGGGCATCATGGTACCCGGGAGCTGAACCGGGCGGGGGTGGATATGTTGCTCAAAGAATATTTAGTGCTAAAAATGAAAAACACTCTCTCCTTGCGACACTTTGGTTCAATATTGCACACTATGCACTTCGTCCTTGGCCATGGATACTAGTTGCATTAGTTGCGGTCGTTCGTTTGCAGCATGATCCAAAATTTTTAGCAGATCCAGAAACAGGATATATACGAATTCTTATATCTGATTTGCCTGCATATTTGCGCGGCTTAATGATAGCTGCATTTGCAGCTGCTTATATGTCGACAATCGGTACCCAATTAAACTGGGGTGCAAGTTATCTAGTAAACGATGTTTATAAAAGATACGTAAAAGAAAAACCTGAAAAACATTATGTCAATTTTTCTCAGTTGGTAACAATGATTTTAATGATTCTTTCTGCTATAGTTACCTTTTACATGGATTCGATAGCCAGTGCATGGCAATTTTTAATGGCAATTGGTGCTGGCACCGGACTAGTTTATATCTTTCGATGGTTTTGGTGGAGAATAAATGCATGGAGTGAAATATCAGCAATGATTGCTGCTTTTACTATTTCGCTTATCCTTCAATTTGGGTTTCATTTTGATGAAAATGATCCAAGACAATTTGCATATTTGCTTTTGATTACTGTTGCATTTACAACGGCTATCTGGATATCAGTTACTTTTTTAACTCAACCGGAGCCTGATGAAAAATTGCTGACTTTTTACAGAAAAGTACGACCTAATGGAAGATTTTGGGCACCAATAGCTAAAAAAGCTCCTGATGTTGTTCCGGTGAAAGATGGAATTTTAAATTTAATAAATTGGATATCCGGGGTTGCTATGGTTTATTCATTTCTTTTTGGGTTAGGTCAAATAATACTTGGAAGCATCATTCTGGGGATAATATTCTTAATCGCGGGTTTAATTTTCGGAGGAATAATTTTCTATCAGATGAATAAACGCGGTTGGGAGACATTGAATTAGTAGAAATTTAGGTTAAAAAGTAAAAAGAATTTTTATGATGTTTTTAGTTGTAGATACTTTAATTCAAAGATTTTAGTATGTTCATTAAATTGTAATAAATAGTAAATCCAACATTTGAATGAATATAATGTATTTCTTAAAAAAAATAAATATAACACTAATATTGATATTGTCAACAATATTGTTTGGACAAAATAAAAATATAAAAAGTTCTTTAACGGAACCATGGGTCCCGGATATAGGAAATGATCAATATAAAAATCCAATTATTTATGCAGACTATTCTGACCCGGATGTCATAAGGGTTAAAGATAATTTTTACTTAGTTTCTTCAAGCTTTGACCAAGTTCCAGGTTTACCAATCTTAAAGTCAAAGGATTTAGTTAATTGGAAAATTATTGGTCATGCGCTGCTTCTTCAACCTCCCTACGATGTTTATTCAAAAACACAACATGGTAAGGGTGTCTGGGCACCTTCAATTCGATATCATAAAGGTGAATTTTATATATATTATCCCGATGTTGATTATGGAATATATATGGTGAAGTCGAAAAATCCTTCGGGGGAATGGTCATTACCAAAGTTGATTATGTCGGGAAAGGGTTTAGAAGATCCTTGCCCTTTATGGGACGATAACGGAAATGCATATTTGGTTCATGCATATGCAGGGAGCCGGGCTGGAATAAAAAATATTCTAGTCCTGAATAAAATGAATTCTGAAGGTACATCAGTTCTTGATGAAGGAATTATCATTTATGATGGTCATGGGGTTGATAAAACTGTTGAGGGTCCAAAGTTATATAAAAGGAATGGTTATTATTATGTTTTTGCTCCTACTGGAGGAGTCACTGAAGGTTGGCAAATTGTTTTAAGGTCAAAGAATATTTACGGTCCATATACAAGGAAAGTAGTACTTGAGCAAGGAAAAACAAATATCAATGGACCTCATCAAGGAGCCTGGGTTGAAACAAGATCAGGTCAATCATGGTTTATTCATTTCCAGGATAAAGGAGCCTATGGAAGAGTGGATATTTTAGAGCCTATGAAATGGATAAATAATTGGCCGGTTATTGGTACTAATGTTAATATCCAAGGAGTTGGTGAGCCGGTGCTTAGCTTTCACAAGCCTAATGTTGGCAAATCATATAAGGTGGAAGTTCCACAGACATCCGATGAATTTAACAATTTGAAGATGGGACTACAATGGCAATGGCAAGCTAATCCCAAAAGTACCTGGGCATTTCTGTCAAATATGGGTTATCTTAGACTTTATGCCGTCCCCTTGCCAATTGATTTCAAAAATTATTGGGATGTCCCTAATATTTTAATGCAAAAATTCCCTTCTGATCAGTTTACAGTAATTACTAAATTGATTTTCAATCCCTTGTCGGTTGGGGATAAAGTTGGGCTTATAGTAATGGGAGCAAGTTATAGCTATCTTTCCCTGTCAAATACAGCCGATGGGATTCATCTTTCATACACAAATTGTTTTCATGCTGATAAGGGAATGACTGAAAATGAACAGGAAATATCAAGTATTGTTAGTGATACAGTTTACTTAAAATTAAAAGTAACAAAAGGAGCGGTTTGTTATTTTAGTTATAGTAAAAATGGCAAAAATTTTATTGATGCCGGTAAGATGTTTAATGCTACACCTGGAAGGTGGATTGGGGCTAAAGTTGGAATATTTTGCACATCATTGTCAAAGTCTAATGACGAAGGATATGCTGATTTTGACTGGTTCAGAGTTACAGCAATACAATAATGTTTTAAACATAACTGATTGCTGCAACATGTAATATAAAAATATATGTATTATTTTCCCACAAATTATAAATCTACATAAGTCATAATATAATAGTAGTTTACAGATATTACCATATATTTTCCCCGATACAATTTTATTATTTAGCAAAAAAAACTTGACATTTAAAAAATAATTTAAGATTTTAGACATCAATAAAGTTATCGATTAAGTTACCGTTAACTATTTAGTTATTAAGAGAAGGAAAAATACTGAAAATTTTTACAGCGATATTAAAGTTCAACCTATCCAAATCTCCATTCTTGGGACAAATCTCTACCAATATTGAGCTTTCAATTAATTGTTTGCTGAAGTCGTTTGCTTCTCATTTTTTTAAAAATAAAAGCGATATTTCTTTTTACAGTTGGTTGCTTGTAAACCAAAACAATAAAAGGAAAAATTAATTTCTTAATTAAGAAAATTAATTTTTAAAGCTGCAGATTTCATTTTGCTTTTAGTTAATCTAAAATGGGATTCACGCGGCGAAGCTATTTAAATTGGAAACTACTAAAATAATTTTCGATTCATACATAACTAAAAAACTCTTGGTAAAAGTATCAAGCAGTTTAATTTTTATCTAAAAAATTAAGGAGAACCTTATGAAAACTCGTTTAATAAATTTTTCTTTGGTGCTGGCATTCATTCTTGGAGCTTTTGCTTCAAATATGTTTGGGCAGACGAAAGCATCTGTAACTTGGCTACTTGACCAAGCAGATTCTACAATACCAAATCCAATAGTTGGAAACTTAACCGCCCAACCACTAGCTGGTTCAGATTCATTCTTTATTGCATCGATAAATAGTAAAACTTTTACTGGAACAGGCCCAATCCCCGGCTACCAATATGCCATGGCATGGTGGCCTGGAAAAGATGCTGCTGGAAATAAAATTATGTGGGGTGCAGAAACAGCGCAAGTTGATTACAGATATGTTCAATTTGTTGTTTCACCTAAAACAGGAAATACTTTTACCACAGACACAATTTCTATCTGGCTATCGGGCGGTGGAACATCTATGGAAAAGGTAAATTTGTATTATTCTACGGATCCTGCTTTTATTGTAAATACATTAATAAATACCGATAGCGGTGCAACAGGGATTTCATTACCAAATTCTGGTTCTACAACTGTAAATGGAATTCTTCATATTCAATACATTGTAAATGTTACAGTAAATGATGGTCAATCATTATATTTTAGGGTATATCCTTGGTATACCGGTCCTCTTTCAAATTCTAAGTACTTGTTCACTCAGGATGCTTACATCTCTGGCACAACTACTCCCGTGACTGCCGTAAAAGAGACTTCTTTACAGCCTAAAGTCTATTCTCTTTCTCAAAATTATCCGAATCCATTCAATCCAACAACTCAAATTAGTTTCAGTCTCGAAAAATCAGGTATTACTGAATTAACAGTCTACAATCTTCTCGGTCAAAAGGTCGCAAGTTTGATTAACTCAAATCTAAGTTCTGGCGAACATAATGTAACTTTTAATGCATCTAATCTTCCTTCGGGTATGTATTTGTATAAACTTACTTCAGGCAACTATTCTATAACAAAAAAAATGGTACTACTTAAGTAATTTCATAGTTAGTTAATAATTAGTTAGAATAAAATTTATTGGGCGTCAATTTGATAAGACGCCCAATGTTTTTCTAATAATTTGATTTTGATGTTATATGATTTCATTTTTAGAATCATTTGTATTACAAGATTTTCCCAAAAATTATCATAGCAGATTATAATTAATTAATAATGATAATTCTATTATCAGTTTTTGAAAAAATAATGTTTTACGATTTTAAGTTATTTAAACAATATTAAAATGAATCTATAACTATACTTAAAATGCATGATTAATAAATTATTCATAAACAATAGGAAAATATTTTTAGGAGATTAAAAATATGCTACTAAAGATACCAAAGTTGTACCGTAATTATTATGGAATAGCGGAGATATTTATCTTTTTCTTTTTAATTATTTCTGGCAGCTCATTAGCGCAAAATCGAAGTAGGATTGTTGGAACAGTTAAAGATGCAGCAACTAATGAAAATTTAATAGGGGTTAACATAATTGTTCAGGGAACCAGCCTCGGTGCGGCTACTGATATAAATGGTAAGTACTTCATTGTAAATGTACCTGTGGGGACTTATAATTTGAAAGTCTCAATGATTGGTTATAAAACTCAAATTATTAAGGGTGTGGAAGTTTCCTCTGATCGCATAAGTCAGCAGAATATTAAAATGGAACCTTCAACACTTCAATCAAACACAATAGTTGTTACTGCTCAAAGGGACGAACTCCATAAAGAGGTCTCAAGCACACAGTTGGTTGTTACAGACAAAGAAATTAATAACTCTTCAGGTGTAAGAGAAATTAATTCTTTTCTTGAAAAATTACCTGGAATAGGAACGACCACAAATGGGTATCTAACTATTAGAGGTGGGAGTGCGGATCAAGTAGGGACAATGGTTAATGGGCTTTCTTACAATAA
Source organism: Bacteroidota bacterium (assembly GCA_021783875.1). GTDB lineage: Bacteria > Bacteroidota > Ignavibacteria > Ignavibacteriales > Ignavibacteriaceae > FEN-1297. The sequence goes on along the minus strand of JAJXTM010000063.1, from coordinate 4,153 downwards.
TGCTTCAAACGGAAATGCAGAGACCTCAATTCCTTTAAGCGCAATTGATCAAATTTCAGTTCTCTCCGGCGGTTACAATGCTGAATATGGAAATTTTAGATCAGGACTAATTAATATTACTACTAAAGGTGGTACAACAGATGGTTACCATGGCAGTTTTTCAATGTCATCAGATAATTCTCACATGAGAAGATTTGGGCAGTCTTATTTTGATCCTCATAATGATTTTTTAGTCTCTTATTTAGACCCTTCAGTTGCTTTTCAAGGAACAGCAGCAGCATGGGGAGCTAATTCCTATACATATCAGCAGCATCCAACTTTCGTGGGCTATAATGCTGCTGCGATAAGTTATAATAAAGGATTACCAGCAAATAAACAAGCCACGCCGCTTGATATGTATCTGCTAACTGCCTGGATGTATAGAGTTGTGCCTGATTATGCTGGTTTAGCTAAATTAGGGTATACCGTTTCAGATGCTCAGCAAAAATTATTTGCTGCTAGGGCTGGTTCTGAAGGTGGAAATGATTGGAATTTTGACGGTGGTTTTGGTGGCCCAGTTCCTTTTGTGAGTAGCTTCTTAGGCGATGCAACTTTTTATATTTCAAATAATTCATCCCAACAGCATTATGTTTTTCCAGTTACTTTGACACAGGATTTTAACTCAACCACTTTGCTTACAGTAAAATCTACACCAGCAAAAAGTACTACTTTAACTTTAAATGGTCTTTGGAAGAGAGAAAACGGCGTTTCTCCCATTATCCCAGTTAACGGAGATGCTCCTGATGCAAATGATAGAGGTGGTTTCATGCCATTGAATAACCTATATTATGCATATACTGACCATACATATTCATATGATCCTAATTATTATCCAATATTAAATCAAACCACAGTTATGGCTGGATTAACACTAAACCATATGATAAATCCAAAAACATATTGGGAATTAACTTTGGGATATTTACACATTGCAGACCAAACTCCAACAGGAGATAACCGGGATACTGCAACAATAACGAGTTTTGGACCATTCAGCGTTGATGAAATGCCGTTTGGAAAATCTCAGTTTAATCCAGAGCAGTATAGTGCATATTCTTTTAACATTCCTTGGATCAGTGGAATGGTATTTGGACACAGAGAAGGGGATTTGCACGATATGCAAAAAGTTGATCAATTTAATTTAAAATATAATATTGCTTCGCAAATTGATGATCATAATTATATTAAAGCCGGTATCGAATATAATCTTATACAGTTAAATCATATCTTTTATGAATTGTGGAATCAAAATGCTTATAATACTTATGAATTTAATTATAATCGAAAACCAAGCCAAACAGGATTGTATGTCCAAGATCAGTTATCTTATCAAGAAATTGTAGCTAATCTTGGTGTTAGGTTTGATTATTACTACGGCGGTGGCGGCCTATGGCCTGCTAATCCTTTTGCTTATGCTGCTTATGCCCCTCAAGCCGTTGATACGAGTTTGTACTCCTATTTGTCAACGGGACAATCTTATATCTGGAATTATTGGACTCAATATAATCAAACACACCCTGGATTTTTACAACCCGTGAAAAACTTTTTTACTGTAAGTCCACGTATTGGCCTTTCATTTCCAATTACTGCTGAATCGAAATTTTATTTCAATTATGGTCAGTTTAGGTCAAATCCACCTTATTATACTATGTATCAATTTCAATATAGATATACAAAAAATGGACTCTACCAGATGTCTAACCCAAACCTTGAACCCCCCAAAACAACCTCTTATGAACTAGGGGTTGCTTATAATTTTTATTCAACGTATACAGTAAGAGTTTCAGGATATTATAAAGATGTAACCGGGCAGTATGGGACTGTTACTTATCAATCAGCGCAACCGCAATATTCAAGTCTTAATTATAAATCTTATGCAAACAATCAATATCAATCCATACAAGGTGTAGAATTAAATTTGGAGAAAAACGATAATAGTTGGGTTACAGGTTGGCTGAATTTTAATTATATGCTGACTAAGCAAGGTAATACTGGGGTAAGCACCATAACTGATATTGTTATAAATAATTCCCAATCGACTCTTTATCAAGGGAATGAAACACGGACTTTACCAACGCCAAGTATTAATTCAAATGTTACTTTTCACTCACCTAAAAATTGGGGGCCGCAATTTCTTGGGCTGGATGTGTTTGGTGAATGGTCACTTACTCTTTATGGAAGCTGGTCTGCAGGAAGTTATTTTACGTGGAATCCCTTAAATGATCCATATACAAATAATAACTTGGAATGGCCTGATAACTTTTCTGTAGATCTAAAATTGAGCAAATCCTTTAATATAGGAGGTTCAACAGCTTCAATTTATGCAGATGTAACAAATATTTTTAATATAAAGCATAATTTGATGAGCAAAGGATATCCGTTTGCTTCCACGACTGATCAACAATTGTATTTAGCTTCTCTTCATTTGCCCATGTATAATTCACCTCAGTTTAATCAACTTAGACAGCAAAATCCGGGTTATTATTTGCCCGGTAATGATCATGTGGGTGATTTAAATTCGAGTTCTAAACCTTACATAAACGACCCTAATTATTCTTTTTTCTTATATGATCAACCCCGCGATATTTGGGTAGGGCTGAAATTAGATTTTTAACTTAATATGAAATTGGAGATAGAAATGAAAATTCTTAATAGTAAATTTCTTAGAAATTATATTTTTGAATTTAGCTTTTGTATAGTGTTATCATTAGCATTGAATACTAGCCTTAATGCTCAAACACAACCAGAATTGCAGACCGCTGTAATTAAAATGGGACATATTTGGCTTGGAGTTTCAGCAAATGGATATAGATCAAGCTTCGAGTACTTGGGAGGCTTTTTCCCAAATGATTATGATATCATGGGTGAAAGAGGTCAGTATGCAGAAGGATTTACCGGAGCCGGAATTATAATGACTGCTCTTCACTGGCCAAATCCAAACTTGAAATCAAAACTTAATCCTGCTCAAGATTCAGTCGAAAATATTGCCTCGTACACTTATCAGTCAAGTCTTTTTTCTAAGTGGCAAATTGGAAAGGTAACCATTCCACTTACGAATTATATAAGATATGGAATTCCGCAGCAAACTGTCAATTTTACTAATGTGCCGTTAACTAATTTTGCAACGGTTAATCCTGCATATAACGGGTTTCTTAATCATACTTTTGATGATATTGCTGAAGTTACTGATTCGACAATTTTGGGTCTTACGGTAAATAGGAAGTTAATGGCATGGTCTCAAAGTTATAATGACAATTATGTAATTGCAGATTTAAAGTTTACAAATGTATCTGCTGATACACTTGATAGCGTTTATATAAATTTATATGAAGGAAAAGATAATCTTGAATATTCAAATGGACATAATCCTGCTCCCGCAAATACCGATAACTTTAATATGCAGATAAATTGGCAGCATTATTATGGAGGTTTACCAGGAGATTCAATGAGAGTTTTTTATGAATATAGTGCTGATGATCCCCAGAAACCTGGTGATAATATGGGAGCTCCAGCAATTTCACAGCAGGGAAGATTACTTGACCCTAATATGACATATTTTGCAATACTCCATGCTTCAATTGCTCCCTTTACTGACTCAACTCAGGATATTGATGACCCACTTCAACCAAAAGTTACCTATCAGGGAAGATTATTTCCAACGTCAGTTACAAATGATATTTATAATAACAGCAATTTTTATGTAGTAAGAGGCGGTTTCTCAGATGCTAATCCTATGCAGGGACAGTATCCGGGAACTCATCATGAGCAAAACTCTGATGAATTTGGTGCTAGTGACAATACACAAGTTCCGGCTGCTTATCCTGCAAACGAATCTTATCGATATGTAAGTTTTGGACCTTACAATATTCAGCCAGGTCAAAAAATTCATATTGTATATGCAAGTGGATATGCAGGTATTGGTTTTCAGATGGGGCAAACTATTGGGCAACAATGGCTAAATGGCACACTCCAAGATCCCCCAAATGCGGCGCAAATCCCGGGCTGGAATCCAAATACCGGTTTGTTTCCAAATAATTTTGCATTTCCATCCAGCTCCACTCCAGTAGATAAAAGAAAAGATCGTTGGATAAGCTTGGGAATTGATTCGGTAATG
>JAJXTM010000362.1 GCA_021783875.1 Bacteroidota bacterium | reverse complement strand
CAGGATGTTCATCAACCGGACAAATGCAGAAACAAAATAATTCTGCCCAAGGAAATGATAGCTGGCTCAATCTTGATACTGTGAAAGCCGGTAAATTTGATACCGGTAAAATGTGGACATTCGATTATCCTCCCAAAAAATATTTCGAAGATGAATACAATTTTAATGCTTCCGATGAATGGCTTAATAATGTCCGTATGTCTGCATTAAGGTTTGCTAACTATTGCTCTGCTTCATTTGTATCCGCAGATGGTTTGGTTATGACTAATCATCATTGTGGTAGAGAAAGTGTTGCTGAAGTTACAAAAAAAGGAGAGGATCTTTTTGATAACGGATTCTATGCTAAAACATTAACCGATGAAAGACCTGTTCCGGGATTATATGTAGATCAATTAGTAATGATAAAAGACATTACACCGCAAATTCAGTCTGCTATTGATGCCGGCAAAACTCCCGAAGAAAAAATTGCGGATGAAAAAAAAGCTATTAGTGAAATTGAGAAGAGTGAAGGAGATTCTACTAAATTAAGGATGCAAGTCGTTAAATTATTTAACGGCGGTAAATACTCCCTTTATGGATATAAAAGATATTCTGATGTTCGCTTAGTATTTTCACCGGAGGCATCGCTTGGGTATTTTGGCGGAGATAATGATAACTTCACCTATCCGCGATATGATCTGGATTGCAATTTCTTTAGAGTTTACGAAAACGGTAAACCCTTAAAAACTGAACATTATTTTCACTGGAGCCCGGACGGAGCTAAGCCGGGTGAACCTGTCTTTGTTGTCGGGAATCCCGGACATACAGATCGACTTAAGACTGTTTCCCAGCTTGAATATATGAGAGATTATCAATATCCGCGAACATTTGATTTATTAAATGAATTAGTTGGTGTTTATTCAAAAGTTATTGAAGAACATCCGGAAAGAAAAGCTGAGCTTCAAAATAGATTATTCGGTCTTTCAAACTCACAGAAAGCTTATGAGGGAGAGTTAAAAGGGTTACGCAACCCTATTTTAATGCAAAAGAAAATAGACTTTGAAAATAAGTTTAAAGAGGCTGTTCATTCAAATCCGTCCTTAAACGAGAAATATGGAAACTTGTGGAATAAAATTTCTGCTTCTGAAAATGAATTAAAAAACATTTCAGGACAATTTTTTGCTTTATCAATAAATCCTTTTCTAAGTTCAAAATATTTCATTATAGCTGAGGATGTAGTTAAACTTGCTAATGAGTTGAAACTACCTGAAGATAAAAGGAGTTCCCAATATAAAGGTTCCGAACTTGACTCTACAATAAGCGATATAATTCCGGCTAAATTTGATAAGGATATGGATAGAGAGCTCTTGAAATGCCAAATTAATAGAATGATTAAATATCTTGGAGCTGGCGACGAAACTGTTCAGGAAATGACTGCAGGAAGAAGTGGTTATGAAGCAGTTGATTATATGTTGAACAATTCAATCCTTACAAGCACCGAAAAACTAAAGGAAGCGATCAAAAAAGATTCAAGCAATATTTTAAATTCATTAGATCCTTTTATTTATTTTACTGTTCATACAAAAGCAAGAAGAGAGGAACTTCAAAAGAAAGTTAACTCAGTTACTTCAGATGAAACTACTAATTCGCAAGAGTTAGGCAAAGCTTTATTTGAAGTTTACGGTACATCAATTCCTCCAGATGCTACCTTCACTTTAAGAATTTCAGATGGAATTGTAAAGGGCTATCCTTACAACGGAACAATTGCTCCTCCGTTTACAACTTTCTATGGATTGTATAACAGGTATTATTCATTCGATAAAAAATTTCCTTATGAATTACCTAAAGAATGGCAAAATCCACCTGCAGATTTTAAGCTTGAAACCCCGATGGATTTTGTTTCAACTAATGATATAATAGGCGGTAACTCCGGCAGCCCTATTATTAATGAAAAGGCTCAAATAGTTGGACTCGCATTTGACGGCAACATTGAAAGTTTACCCGGAAACTTTATATTTACAACCGAAGCCAATAGGACAGTAGCTGTACATTCTGCCGGTATGTTGGAAGCAATTAAAGATCTGTATAAGGCTACACGATTAAGCAATGAACTTAAAACAGGCAAAATTGAAGAAGACAAATCAAATGATAAATAATTAACCCGATATTTCAATTCTTGAATACTTCGACTTTGCCTTGAAAAAATTTAAGAGTAAAGTCGAAGTTTTTTTATATCATAAACATTTAATTAAGTTTAAATCTCAATCTCATTACCCCATTTTCAAAGCTTGAAGAAATAAATTTAAATTCTCCGATTTCTTTTGTAGAAGTAACATGGATTCCACTGCATGGGCAGGCATCATAGTCCCCGATTCTTATTATTCTAATTTTATCACCAACATCTTCCGGCAGTCTTTCAAGCATAAAATGCTTCGCAGCTTCGACTCTATCTAAATATTCTTCTTTAACAATCATATCAGATTTAATTATATCATTAATGCGTTTTTCAATTTCTTTTGATTCTGTTTCAGTTAGATTCCTATCGAAGTGATAATCGCATTTGGATTTTTTCTTTTCAATATGTGCACTGAAAGAACGACCACAGTTGAACATTCTTACCATGGTCTGATTTAGAATATGCTCAGCAGAGTGCATTCTTGGGTCT
>JAJXTM010000361.1 GCA_021783875.1 Bacteroidota bacterium | reverse complement strand
TACAGGATATTATTTCTATAGGAATAATTTAAAGAATATTAAACTTCTTAAATTTTTATATTTGAATTTAACTTCAGGCGGCTTAATCTATAATCGGGATATTCTTAAAATCATAACGTTTTCTAAAAATAATATTTGGGCTGTTACTGCTCATGGAGAAATACTGCACCAATTACCGTCAAATGATCTTTGGAACAAGCGAAAATGGGAGGTTGTCAGTAATTTAAATATCTATACCTATAGTGATGTCTTTACTTCGGATTCAACTTGTATCTATATAGCTGCCTCTTCATTAATTAAACTAAAATTACTTTATAATTCCGACAAAATTACTAATCCTAAGTCTCAAATGTCCAAACCTGAAATTTTTCAAGGAAGAGTGATGCAGGAAAACGGAACAATTTATGGCGCGGGCGTAGGAGATTTCTCAAATAACGGTAATGAAGGGATTTATCTTGTGAGCCTTTATGGCGCTAATCAAATGTATCTCAACTTAAATACTCGGAATGACTTTTTAAGTAGTGATGAATCGGCTGCTCAAAGAGGAATTACTGGAAGAAAAGAAATTAAGAATATTTCAAATATTGATTTATCTGCTGAAATTGGGGTTGCTGTCGGTGATTTAACCGAGTCAGGCAGCGAGGATATTTATGTTACCGTTCTTGCCGGTGATAATCTATTTTACAAAAATAATGGCAAAGGATATTTCAAAAACGTTACTAAGGGATATTCATTAGATTCCGATATTGGAAGAAGTGAATGCGCTGTTTTGAGCGATGTTGATAATAATGGATATCTGGATATTTTTACTACTAGCTATTTAAGTTCAAATCGGCTTTTCATGAATTATTTCGGGAATAAATTTTATGACCGGTCTCGAAATGCTCATCTGATTTCTAACGGCGCTTCTATTTGCGCTGCCTTTGCTGATATAAATAATGACGGCTACCCGGACTTATATGTCGGTAATTGGATGAGAGAAAACAAATTATACTTAAATAACCGTGACGGAACTTTTACCGATATTACTAAATCTAGCGGCACCGGCTGCGGTAACCTTAAAGCAACTAACTCCGTTTTATTTGCCGATTTTAATAATGATGGTAAGTTGGATCTCTTTGTAGGCAATCGCGGCGGCGGTAATAAACTATTCCTTAATGAGGGAAATGGGAAATTTAAAGATGTTTCCAAAGACGTTGGATTGGATGACTCCCTTCCGACTTATGGAGCTGCTTTCGGAGATTTTGACAATGATGGTTACCTCGATTTGTTTATCTCATACCTTGGTGGCTTCAAAATCTATAGGAATATGATGGGGCAAAACGGCGGTAAGCTTTTATTCAAAGATGTTACAAATTCTTTTATCGGGGAAAGCCAAAATTATGATAATTACAACACCTGCCTCGCTACTTTAGATTATGACAAAGATGGTGACCTGGATGTTTTTGCAGGGCAAAACGGCGGCAGGTCTTTTTTATTTGAAAATATATTAAACGAACATCGCCTTAAGTCAATTGACTTTTTAGAAGTCAAAGTCGTTGGCTCACAAAGTAACCGCGATGCAGTAGGTGCTAAACTGCAATTGTTCCGCAATGATTCTCTTATTGCCTTCCGTGAGGTCGAAAGCGGTTATGGCTATGCAAGTTCTTCCTCAAAAATTCAACATTTCGGACTTGGCGAGGGTAAAGGCAATTATAAACTCCGGGTTTATTTCCCGGCTTCAGGAATTGTTAAAAAAATATCAATTATACCAAATTCCATTATTACTGTTCATGAATATGAAGGCTTAGCTGAAAATTATTTTATTGTTAAAAAAAATATTCTCCGCTTTTTACTTAGTAGTAAATTTTTAATTTGGTCGGCAAAATTGATTCTTCTGTATTTATTAATTAGTGTTATCTCTAATCTTAATTTCTTTAATAATGACTATGAGAATTCAAAAAATATTTTCCGGTTCTTCAAATCTAATCTTCCTAATTTGTTAACTATTCTGATGCTGGTTTTTTATATAGTTGCCAAATTATTGATTTTCTATTCACAAAATTTTACAATGAGTAGTTATTATTATATCAGTAATTCAAGAAATGTTTTCCTTGAAGATATCTTGCCTTTCTTTCTGATTATTCTATTTGAAATATTTTATCTGGTCCGTAGAAAAAATATTGATCTTTTAAAATTAAGCTCTTCAAATACCCTTGAAAATATCTGGCTTATTCTTCGCCGGTTTGAACATGGCGAAGGTATGCTTATGAATCTTAATAGACTTTCTCTCTTCATAAAAAATATTTCTTATGGATTAAGAAATAATAATTCACCCGATATTGAAATGCTTCAGCGAGTGAAAGAAATTATGGATGAATATAAAATCAGCGTTCTGCCCGAACTGAAAAATGTTTCTGCTCTCCTTCTTAATATTCCGGGAAATAAACTCAATGTATTGTCCAAGGATAATAGAAAAAATTTAAGCTATATTATTTCAAACTCAGGCACTAAACTGCTTCAAATGGGAGAAAATTTAATCGGACTATTCGAAAAATCTAAAGATTTATCAACCCAAATCGATATTGATAAATCTAGTGCCGAATGGGAAAGTAACTTTCATTCTTTGAAAAATGAAATCACCTTTTTAAGAGAAGAAGTTAAGAAATTTTTTCGTGC
>JAJXTM010000062.1 GCA_021783875.1 Bacteroidota bacterium | reverse complement strand
CGCCTTTTTCAATAGATTTAAGGTATGGAATTATATTTACTTCCTGAGCCAAAATAAAAGCCGAAGGAAATAAAAAAATTATTAAAAGTAACTTAATTATTCTATTTGTGGTTATCGTAAAAATTCCTCTACCTTCAATGAACTTTCAACTTTCAACTTTCAACTTTCAACTTTGAACTTTCAACTTTCTTCGCTCCAAATAAAGTTCCTGAAGACGCCCGGTTTATAATGACTTTTACGTAACTGCCTTCTTTAATTTTACTGTCGAAAGGGAAAATGACAACTTTATTTGTGTCCGTTCTGCCTGCGAAAAACAAATCTGATTTTTTACTTAGACCTTCAACTAAAACGATCTCTTCTTTTCCGATTAATTCTTGATTTTTTTCGAATGAAATCTTTTGTTGAATATCGATAATTTCCTGCAGTCGCCTTGATTTAATTGTTTCTGTTACATCATCCAGCATTTTAAACGATTTTGTTCCTTCACGAGGCGAATACTTGAACATATAAGCGCCGTCATATCGTATAGACTTCATAATATTGATAGTCATTTCATGATCTTCTTCTGTTTCAGTCGGAAACCCTGAAATTATATCAGTTGAAAAACTGACTCCCGGTATAATTTCTCTCGCTTTTTCGATAATTTTCAAATAGTGTTCGATATTGTATGACCGGTTCATCAGCTCCAGTATCCTATCGGAACCTGATTGCACGGGCAGATGAATATAGTTGCAGATATTTTGATGTCTCGCAATTGTATAAAGGAGTTTATCGGATAAATCCCGGGGATGTGATGTTGTAAATCTTATCCTAATTTTATTGTCCACTACAGCGCATGCATCGAGAAGATCGGCGAAATCGCTGCCGTTATCTGAATAAGAGTTTACATTTTGACCGAGAAGTGTAATTTCTCTAAATCCTCTTTCGGATAGAAGTTTTATTTCATTTAAAATAGAATTTAACTCACGGCTTCTTTCTCTGCCCCTGGTGAAAGGAACAACACAAAAGGAACAGAATTTATCGCAGCCGCGCGTAACGGAAATCCATGCCTGCAGTCCGTCTTCTCTATAAGGTATAATGTCATCGTAAGTTTCTGTGCGGGATAACTTAACACCGATTCCCTTTCCGCCGTTAAAGGCTATGTCAATTAACTCAGGTAATCGGCGATATTCATCGGGACCGACCACAATGTCAACGATTTTCTTCTCTTCGATTAAATCTGTTCTTAATCTCTCAGCCATACAGCCCAAGACTCCGACAATTAAACCCGGTTTTTCATTTTTCATTGTTTTGAAATTACCGAGTCTGCCGTATATCCTTTGTTCGGCATTCTCTCTTATACTGCATGTATTCAGAAGGACGACATCTGCCGAAGCTGCTTCCTTCACAATTTCGTAATTGAAGTTTTGCAGAATACCGTATACTAATTCAGTATCGGCAGCATTCATCTGACAGCCGTATGTTTCAATAAAAACCTTATTCTTTTGCATCGCTGAAAATATTAATACTTATTAGAAATAATTAATTGACTTTTTCGTCTTTGCCTACAGGAACAAATCCGAAATGCTGATTAGGCGGAGCATCAATAGAGATATTACCGAACCGCGCTTCAAATTTTTCGATATTTTCTTTTAATGCATTAAGAAGCATTTTAGCATGCTGAGGTGTGGTGATTATTCGTGCATGAACTTTTGCTTTAGGTACACCCGGGACAATTCTAGTGAAGTCAATAATAAATTCAGCTGGTGAATGTGTTATTATTGCAAGATTCGAATAAATGCCTTCAGCTTCCTTTTCTCCGAGTTCTATATTTATTTGCTGCCCTTGAGGCGGATTGTTTTGATTCATTTTGTTCTTTCATTATTGTAAATAATTAAAAAAGCCGAAATTAAATGTCCAAAAAATGGGAGCAATAATTTCGGCTAAATAAAATACTAATTTATGCTAAAAATTACTTGCGTAACTTATCAGCTTTATCCATTGCATCTGTAGCTTTCTTTTCATAACCTAAAGTAGCATAAACTTTTCCGAGAAGCTCCCACATATTCGGATCGTTATCTTTTAAACTGACTACTTTTTCAAGGTATGGAAGAGCGGCAACATATTTTTCCTTGAATGGTGCGGTTGCCGTATCATTTTTAGCGTCAAGTTCTTTCTGTATATCGCTAGCCCATTTTACGTAAGTGACTGCAAGATTATAATTTGCATTTTGATAATTCGGATCTATATCAACAGCTTTTTTAAATTGTTCAACAGCTCCTTCGTAATCCTTGTTGCCGAGTAAGAGAACACCGTAATTATATCGATAATATTTGTTTGTCGGATCTTGCTGAACACCTTCTTTGAAAGCATCGATTGCAACGTCTATTTTATGCGCTGCAATGTATGAATTGGAAAGATAAAGCAGTAAATCACCGTTATTAGGGAAGTATTTTCTACCTTCCTGTAAAACATTTATCGCCTGATTAAAATTGTCCATTGATTGAAGACTATCCTGTAGCGAATGAGTATTAGCGTATTCGGTTTTCAATTTTTCGCCTTTGTTATAATAAATTTCGCCAAGATATTTGTAACCGTCAATGGAATGGCTTTTATCTACTAAAACTTTCAAAGGGGCAATAGCACTATCATAATTCTGCGCGCTTAAATAAACAAACGCAAGATTCTTGAATGTATCAACCGAATCAGGTTCAAGTTTTGTGGCTGTTTCAAATGAATTGATTGACTTATCATAAAGTAATTTTGCACTGTCTTTATCTGTTGCAGCATTACCTTTTTGGAAATAGTTTACACCCTGATTAAATAAATTTGCCCAAAAATATTTATTTGACTGATCAATATCTTTTTGATATAAGTTGCTAATTTCAAGTGAACTCTTATAAGAGCTGATCAAAGTTGCATAATCGCCTTCTTCGCCGCTAACTAAACCTAAAAGATAATAACCTTCATCGCTTTTAGGATTTTTCTCAACTTCCTTTTTCAAAGAAGCAATAGCTTTAGGATAATTTTTTTGTTGAATATAAAGTTTTGCACTGGTCAATTCGGTAGAAGCACATTGAAATCCGGTAACTGCTAATCCGATAAACAAAATAACAATAGTAAAAAGTTTAGAACGATTCATTTTTTCTCCAATTTTCTTGTCAATTTTGGCAGTAAAATTAGTATATAAAGGGAGTATAGTCAAGAATAAAATTCTTTATAATTGAATTACTGCATTTTCCAAAGCCGCAACTTTTATAGAATATTATTCAATTTTAACACTCAATAACGTCTCTAAAATAACCAGCCAAAAATTCGAGGGAATTAAATGATTAGAACGCTTTAAGTCTTTATATTTTCAATAGTTAAGATCATTTTAGGTCGCGCCTTATACGGGCGAACAGATTGAAATTGTAAATTTAAAAATGTTAGGTTTTGTCAAGAGGGGCGTCTCGCCTTATATGAGCTAGTGGATTGTAAAAGATTTAAATAAATATCACTCTGTTCCTATTCCGGAAAGTAGTTACCCATTTTCTAAATCTATATTTATGAAATTAAAAATTATTTATAATATTTTTTGCCGCTTCCCATTTTGAGCTAATCTTCTATAACCGATTTTTATTATATTTGTTCTAAAAAAACCTAACAATAACCGAAATTTGGATGAGTCTTGATGAATGAACCTGAGGTAACCTTAAATTTAGCTTTAGAACATGGATTTACAAAGGAAGAATATAGCCGGGTAATCAGCATATTAGGCAGAATACCTTCTTATACAGAGCTTGGAATTTTCAGTGTAATGTGGAGCGAACATTGTAGTTATAAAAATTCAATAGCTCTTTTAAAAACATTGCCAAGAAGCGGAGGAAAATTATTAGTGGGTGCTGGAGAAGAAAATGCCGGCCTTGTTGATATTGGCGATGGATTAGCTGTCGCATTTAAAATTGAAAGCCATAATCATCCATCTGCAGTCGAACCATACCAAGGCGCAGCTACTGGAGTTGGCGGTATTATGAGAGATATTTTTACAATGGGTGCACGACCGATTGCATCTTTGAATTCTTTGCGGTTTGGATCTTTAGATGATGCTCATACCAGATTTTTATTCGATGGTATTGTCAGAGGTATCGGAGATTATGGTAACAGTTTTGGAGTTCCTACGGTAGCAGGTGAAGTCTACTTTGATGAATCTTATCAAGGAAATCCTCTAGTAAATGCAATGGCTATCGGCATTGTAAAAACTGAACATGTGGCTAGTGCGATTGCTAAAGGAGAAGGTAACCCTGTTATGATCGTTGGATCTTCAACAGGAAGAGACGGAATTCATGGAGCAACATTTGCGTCAGAAGAAATTTCTGAAAAATCTGAAGCTAAAAGACCTTCCGTGCAAGTCGGGGATCCATTTACGGAAAAGCTCTTATTAGAAGCATCATTAGAAATTATTAAGAATGGCTGGTTAATCGGAATTCAAGATATGGGCGCTGCTGGAATTTCCTGTTCAACTAGCGAGATGAGCGCTAAGGGAAATTCCGGAATGAAAATAAATCTTGATAAGGTCCCTCTTCGTGAAAAAGGAATGACTGCTTATGAAATTATGCTTTCTGAAAGCCAGGAGAGAATGTTATGTGTAGTTAAAATGGGATATGAATTAAAAGTTAAAGAAGTTTTTGAAAAATGGGATTTGCATTGTGAAATAATAGGTGAGGTTACTAACGACGGTCTACTTTATATAAATTATGAAGGAGAAAACAAAGCAATTATACCGTCATTTGAACTTGTTCTCGGCGGCGGTGCTCCGGTCTATATTCGGGAAACAAAAGAACCTGAATATATAAAAGATGTCAAATCCTTTAACTTTACCCAATTACCTCTTCCAAATAATCTAAATGACGCCTTTATAAAAGTGTTCTCTTCTCCAAATATTGTCTCTAAACGGTGGGTTTATGAACAGTATGATTCAATGGTCAGGACCAATACTATAATTGGACCGGGATGTGATTCAGCAGTTATACTCATTAAAGAAAATAATAAAGCATTGGCAGTTAAAACAGATTGTAATTCCAGGTATGTTTATTTAAATCCTAAAGAAGGAACAAAAATAGCTGTTGCAGAATCGGCTAGAAATATTGTTTGTTCTGGCGGTGTTCCTTTGGCGATTACAAATTGTTTGAATTTCGGAAATCCCTATAAACCGGAAATGTATTGGCAATTTAAGGAAGCTATTGAAGGTATGGGAGAAGCATGCAGATTTTTTGAAACTCCGGTTACAGGAGGTAATGTTAGCTTTTACAATGAATCGCCAAATGTAGCTGTTTATCCTACTCCTACTATAGGGATGGTCGGGCTCATTGAAAACTTAAATGACATAACAACATCTTTTTTCAAAGACGAGGATGATTTAATTTATATTTTAGGTGAAGATTTTGAAGAGCTCGGGGGAAGTGAATTTCTAAAAGTAATACATGGGAAAGTAGCAGGAAAATCACCCAAAATTGATTTGGCAATTGAAAAAAAATTACATAAAACACTTCATAAGTTAATTGGTCAAGGATTAATAAAATCTGCTCATGATATATCTGAAGGTGGTGTTGTATCAGCTTTAGCAGAGTGCTGTATAATAAATAGAGAAAAATTAATCGGTGCTGAAATTAATATTCAAATTAAAAGCCGTGAAGATTTCTCTCTGTTTTCTGAAAGCCAATCAAGAATTATTATTTCTATCGCTAAGAGTAATAAAAATTCTGTTGAAAATATATTAAATGAATCAAATCAATATTATAGCTTAGTTGGAAAAACAGGAGGAAGAAGTCTTATAATTAATTCTAGGCTGCATTTTGATATATCTCATCTTGAGGATATATATTACAATACTATATCAAGAATTATGAATGAATAAAAATATTATTTCAAAAAAATTTTATGAGTCTATTCTATACAAAGAGTTTAGAAAGCTAAAAATAGTTCTTCGTTATATCCCTACATTGAAAAAAATCAAAAATTTTTTTATCCATTATTTTGTCGACCTAATTAAAAGAATGGAAGAACATCACGCTTTTTTACTCGCCGGCGGATTAGCTTTTTCATTATTCGTTTGTATTATCCCTTTTTTGCTGATAATTTTTTCATTACTCGGAAATTTCCTCAATTCGCTTAATATGCAGACCCAAATAAATGCTTTTATTGATACAATAATACCTTACCAAAATTATGCTGAACTCGCAAAAAAAATAATTCTGACTCGAATTGATGAAGTTATAAAATATAAAAATATTGCAGGAATAATTGGGGGTTTTGGACTTCTTTTTGCCGCAAGTGGTCTTTTTAGCAGCATGAGAACAATTCTAAATAAAGTATTCGGCGCCAAAGGGGATGAATCATATTTATGGGGAAAGTTAAAAGACTTTTCATTAGTTATTATGGTAATTGTAATATTCCTTTTTACTACAATTTTATCACCGTTACTTGATGTTGTTAAAGAAGTAACAAATAAATTTAATATTTTGCATTTTCTTGAAAAGGGAATTTTTGAACATTTATTTTTTTCAATAATATCTCTAGTTGTGATATTTTTAGTCTTCTCAATATTATATTTAACAGTACCTGTTATTAAAATAAAGAAAAGTGCTATTTTAATGGGTGCTTTCTGGGCATCAATTTTATGGGAAACGGCTAAACAAGGATTTGGTTTTTATATTAATCATTTCAAAACTTGGGGAGAAATATATGGGACTTATACTTTTCTGGTAGTAATTGCCTTCTGGATATATTATTCTTCAATTGTCTTTATTATTGGGGCTGAAATCGGCAAATTATATTCTGAAAGACAAAATTAAGCACCCAATGATATTTAGTCTAATTCGCAAGCTCCCGTACCACATCCGCAAGTAGAACAAGAATTACTTTCAGCCGGTTTATAACTTGGTGAAGAAAAACCAATAGAACTTATACTCGGACTAAATGATGACAAAAGTTTTTTATTATTAATTGATTTACATTTTGGACAAACAATATCTTCAACATGATAAATTGATTTGTGGTAAACATCAAATTTGGAATTACAATCCGAACACTTATATTCATAAATAGGCATAATAATCCTTAGAAATTTATTCTTAATTGTGATTTAATTAAAACAAATATTTTTATTCCTTTCAATAGGATGATAAAATTAGATATAAGATTCTCGCAAAATATTATTTTGTAATATTTAAATTATTTTTTGAGGCAGATAAAAATATAGGAAGAAATAATTTCCAAAACTTATCTGATTAAAGAATTACTAGAAAGATAAAATTTCTTATGCAAATTATGCCTTCATTCTATTACCTTGCTCTTCATGGATAAAAAGCCAGCTGCAAATTTTGCCGATATTTATTTCTTCATAGTTATTCCAATATTCCTTTGTCCTTACATGCATTGAGCTAGTTTCGGTTAGCGGGATTTTATCTGCTTCTTCAATTAATTCTTTTATCCGATTTTTCCATTTAGACATGTTTTCAGGGCGTAAATCTACCCATCCTTCATTTGCCCATTTGTCTATATTTTCACTACTAATCTTCAATTCGTTTTCTCCTCGAAAAGCTGGGATTTTTATGGAATTACCCCTAAGTAATGAATCGCCTTTTGGTAAAAGAATTGGAATGCCTATTGAGATTATTTCGCTTCTTAGCTTTTCGTTATTTACAATAATATCAAAGCAATTTTCTGAAATCTTTTCTGCGGTAAAATTCAGTATCTCTTTCATTGAATGACTGAATAAGCTGATTAGATGAATTTCGTATAATAATTTTGATAATCTAGGCGGACCTAATAGCTCGAAAGCGACACTTGTTACCTGGTTTTCTTTTTCAAGTTGTGAAAGCTTTTTTACTGCCATGTGTTGTAAATATCCTGCACGATATGTCGGTTCCATTGTAGCATGATCAAGAGAGCTTACGATATCATGCCCCGTATTGCCTCCTTTAATTTCATAAATTACTACTTCTGCAATTTCTTCCGGTGTAACAAACTCCATTTGTTTCTGGGCAGTAATAGTTTCGAATTCTCCTTTAGAAAAGATTCCGTTTTCACCGGTGTCAATAAAAACCGATTTTAAAGTTTGTCCGGTAGCTACATATTGCTTATTCATATTTATCACAAATTTATCTATAAGTGGAGTAGCCTCCGTGACGGGTACATCTATTAATTCAATTGCCTGACCTCTTTTTTTAATTTCACCGTACTCAATTTTCTTCCAAGCTATTGCAGCAGTTGGCTTAATCTCTTTTGTAATAGGACCATTTGGTGTTCTTGCCATTAAAAAAAGTAAAAGGGTGTGTGCTCCCGCAATTGATGATTTACTTAATAAAACTCTTGAAGGTTTTTCTTCACTATGAGTATAAGGAATATTTAATCCCATTCCCCCGGTCCCACTAGTTCCAATTTTAATATAAATTTCAGATTTTACTAGACTCATGCTCGAATATAAAATTTGGACATGTCTTATTAGTTGTGGAATATATAGTGTACAAAGAAGCTTCTCAGTTTCGTCTATAAGATTTTCATATCCTTTATTGTTTTTTATTGTGCTAAAAATATTTCTATATGTGGTGTATAAATCCTGGTATGCAATTGCTGTGGCTGTGTTAATGCAGTCAATAACTATATCAGGCTTATAAAGAGTTAGAAGACTATAAAGGGAAGATGATTTTAGAATATCATCAGAAAGCTCTTCCATTATATCTTGCATTAGAATCTTCCTTTTGATTTTATCTGATAATATTGACAACCTATTTAAATCCTTAAATTCATTTCGAATAAAAATATCTCCTCCCCATGGAATAAAATAGTTATTACCTTTATGGGGATATTCCATACTTAGTTTAGAAACTGCATCCTCAGCCTCATTTAATTTAAGTGAGGTTATAATAATTTGTTTAGGATTTTCGTCAACAAGTTTTCTTGCCACGGCATTGCCAACTAAACCCCATCCACCAAGAACTAGAACCGTTTTATTTTGAATATTCATAATAAATCCTATTTTTTTATTTAATAATGAACAAAATTAGAGCTATTTGACTAACAAGGCAATTGAATATTATTTATTTATCTATTAAAAGTGCCGCTATTTTGGCTTAATTTGCCATTAATCGAAAGTTTATTGGTAATTGAGGAAAGAGAGATTATCTATACTATCAAAAAAATTATAATAATTTAAAAAACTATATTTCTTTCTATGTTAAACGAAGATAAAATTGCTCTTGCGGCAGAAAATTTTAACAAAGCAATAGAACATCAAGTTAAGGGAGAGCTAAATAGAGCAATTAAATTCTATTCTGACTCTATAGAAATATTCCCAACTGCTCTTAGCCATGTTTATTTGGGTGCTGCTTATAGTTTACAAGGCAATTATGAAAAAGCTATTCAAGAATGTGAAATAGCTTTAAGTATTGAACCAAAATTAAGCATAGCATTAAATAATATAGGCAATTATTTTATTAATCTCGGTAAAAATAAAGAAGCAATTCCATGGTTCGAAAAAGTAATTAAAAGCGAAAAATTTGATATGAAATTTAAAGCTTGTTATAATTTAGGCAAGATTTATGAGAATATGTGGGAGTTGGTTCCAGCTATTTATTATTATAAACTGGCTCTCAGTTATTTCCCGGAATATGAACAAGCTCAAAATTCCTTATTGAGGCTAATTGCTTTGCTGAATTAACCTTCATCATTCCCAAAAATCAAATATATCAGAGATAATTACAAACTTGATATAATATCATGAATTGATTCATATTAATGGTATTGTTAACTTTGTAATTGGAAAGCTAAAGTATTATTTTAATAATTATTACGGTTTTTGAATGAAAATTTTAGATTTATTAAGTAAAGATTTTATTATTGCAGATCTTCAGTCAAAATCAAAGCAAGATGCTATAAACGATTTAATCAATCTTTTTGAAAAAGATCCACGAGTAATTGATTTAGAAAAAGTTAGAGATGCTGTTTTAGAAAGAGAAAAAATTATGTCAACGGGGGTGGGAAAGGGCTTTGCAATTCCTCACGGTAAAACAAATGCTGTCAATGATATATTAGCAGCATTCGGCAGAGCTAACAAGCCGATTGAATATGATGCTTTGGACGGTCAACCGGTTAATCTTGTGTTCCTACTTGTTGGAAAAGATAATTTAGTTAGCAATCATATAAAGTTACTCAGTCGCATTTCGAGAATGATGAACAAAGATGAATTTCGTGAAAAACTCAATAAAGCTAAAACTTCAGAAGACATATTGGATATATTCAGAAAAGAAGAAGAAAACTATTTTGATGTTTAGGCTTTTCGTCCCCCAAATAGCTCTTTATTTTATTTAAATTTAGATTATTATATGATTAAATCGATTCCCGGGACGAAAGATATCCTTCCGGAAGAAATTATTTATTGGAAAAATCTAGAAAATATAGTTCATCAGATTTTTTCAAATTTTAATTATAAGGAAATCAGAACTCCCATTTTTGAAGAAACAATTTTGTTTTCTAGAGGCATAGGGGAAGAGACAGATATTGTTGGTAAGGAAATGTATACTTTCTTTGATAAAGGAAATACAAGTTTAACTCTGAAACCTGAAATGACTGCCTCAGTTGTTCGTTCCTTTATTGAACATTCTCTTGGCAAGCTTCAACCTCTTAATAAGCTTTATTATATTTCTCCGATGTTTCGTCAAGAAAGACCTCAAGCGGGTCGGCAACGTCAATTTCACCAATTTGGCTGTGAGGCAATCGGAAGTAATTCTCCCATTCTGGATGGTGAAATCATTATTACTGCTTACCGGATATTACAAAAATTAAATTTGAAGGACTTAAAAGTTAAAATAAATTCATTGGGGATTCCTTCTGCACGCGAGTCATATAAGAAAATATTGCGCGAGTATTTAAGAAATAAGTTGCACCTTCTTTCTGAAGATAGTAGAAAAAGATTTGAAAACAACATATTGAGAATTTTTGATAGTAAAATTGAATCCGATATTGATGTAGTAAAAGATGCTCCTAAATTGATCGATTATATTGATGATGAAAGTAAAAAAGATTTTGAAGTAGTAAAAGAACTTTTAACCAATAATGAAATTCCATTTGAAATTGACTCTAAGTTAGTCCGCGGATTAGATTATTATTGTAAAACAACATTTGAAATAATTAGCGGCAAAGTTGGTGCACAAAGTGCACTATGTGGCGGAGGTCGATATGATCTTTTAATTGAACAATTGGGGGGTCCGCCAACTCCGGGTGTTGGGTTTGCAGCTGGGATTGAAAGAATTTTACTTGCATGTAAAAACGAAAACTCAACAACACTTCCTGAAGAAAGTATAGACATATTTATTATCAGGATTGATGATGAGCTAATAAAAGAAGTATTTAATATAGCGGATATTCTAAGAAGAGGCTCCTTAAAAGTTGAGATTGATTATCTCGGTAAAAGCGTTAAATCTCAAATGCGGGAAGCAAATAAATTGAAGGCTAAGTTTGTTCTTCTAATTGGAGGTACAGAATACAAGTATCAAAAATATATTTTAAAAGTTATGAAAACGGGGGAACAAATAGAACTATCAGCTAATAATTTTCTAGAGCTACAATCTTTAATTTATCAAAAAATCTCTGCTTATTAAGCATAAGAAAATTATTTTTTGTTAATAATAATTTCTTAATTATATAAATTCTAAATTATAATTAATTGTAAATTAAACAATAGAATATTACGAAACCTTTTGTATCTTTGTCTAAATGAAAGAATAATTCATATTTAACTTTTGAGATATTTAATGTATCCTGAACTTATAAAAATAGGCCCTTTTACAATATATAGCTATGGTTTAATGCTTGGAATAGCTTTTATTATTGCTAGTTATACTCTGACAAAGGAATTTGAAAGAAGAAATCTGAATCCTTCAATTGCTACAGAAATAACTTTGCTCGCAATAATCTTTGGGATTGCCGGCAGTAAAATTTTGGATTTGATTGAAAATTGGAATGATTTTATTGCAAATCCTT